>JAQCNR010000212.1 GCA_028274925.1 Halovenus sp. | reverse complement strand
GCTCAAACCGGGCAGAGGCAGTTTAGCCGATAAAATCGCTATTTACCAGAGTAGTAGTATCAGTCACCGGAATATCTCCGGGGAATCGTGCAGTCTGTCGCAAACTGGACCTGTCGACCACCGGGCACAAACGAACCGGGGCGGTCAATCCCTGATTTCAGAGGGATTATTATTATAATCGACAGAGCGGACCAGAAGTAGAATATTACTAACCTACTTCCGGCCGCTCGTCAGCACGAGGACGCGCCGAACTTGCCCCCCGCTGACAGCGATGTGCGCTGACCTGGGTTCGCGGCCGTTTCAGGTCGATCGGTAGTGTTAGAGTTACGAGACTCGTGCTGACTACACGCTCTGTATCTCGCATGCCGATCCTAGCAGTTCGTAAGGAACTCAACAGATCCAAGCGTACGTGTTCGTCCGGTAGCGAGTGGACGAAAACGGCCGGTAGTCGTGGGCACGCTCAGTTGGATGGACGGCCACTTGTGTAAAATGGTCACAAATACCAATCAATACCACTTTTAGTATTCAGGCCCAATCCACGGTATGGAATACGTCACAAATGCAGGCGTCGAAGTCCCGAAAATCGGTGTCGGGACGTGGCAGATGGAGACCGAAGTTGCCTACGAGAGCGTCTCGATGGCACTGGAGGAGGGCTATCGCCACGTCGATACCGCACAGTTGTACGAGAACGAACGCGGTGTCGGGCGGGCAATCGCCGAATCAGACGTCGACCGCTCGGAGCTATTCGTGACGACGAAGGTCAACCCACAGAACAGGAGCGTCGACGATATCGTGGAGTCAGCGCGAAAGAGCGTGGCACGACTCGGTGTCGAGCAGATTGACCTGCTGTTGATTCACTGGCCGCACCCCCTGGCCGACCTGCCAACAGTCATCGACGGACTCGACGAATGTGTGCGCCAAGACCTCACTCGATTCATTGGCGTCAGTAACTTCGGCGTCGACCGCCTCAAACGCGCACAGCAACTGACCGATACGGGCATCTTCACGAATCAGGTGCTCTTTCACCCGTGGTGGCCACAGCGCGAACTGCTCTCGTACTGCCAGCGCGAAGACGTGATTCTCACAGGCTACAGTCCGCTCGCGAACGGCGGTGCTATCGACGATAAACTGCTCGCCGACATCGGCCGCACATACGGCAAGAGCGGCCCACAGGTTGCGATTCGGTGGGCCACCCAGCACGAGAACGTGATGACCATCCCAATGTCGACTTCACGCGAGCATCTGGCTGATAATCTCGACATCTTCGATTTCAAACTCACGCGAGCGGAGCACGACCAGATTACCCGTCCGTCCTACCTCCAGACGGGACTGTCGATGGTTCGCGGGCAGTTGGGCGTCTAAAAGTGCCACGGGAACTGCCGGAACTCCGGCTCGCGCTTCTCGTTGAACGCGTCTCTGCCTTCCTGTGCTTCCTCGGTCATGTAGCCCAGTCGCGTGGCCTCGCCTGCGAAGACTTGCTGGCCGACCATCCCGTCATCAATCATATTGAAGGCGTATTTGAGCATCCGAATCGCCATCGGTGATTTGCGCGTGATGGCGTCGGCCCACTCCAGCGCAACGTCCTCCAGTTCTTCGTGGTCGGTCACCTCGTTGACCATCCCCATCTCCGCGGCCTCTTCGGCGTCGTAATCGCGGCCAAGGAAGAAAATTTCGCGAGCCTTCTTCTGGCCGACTTGCCGGGCGAGATACGCCGAGCCAAAGCCAGCGTCGTAGGAACCGACGTCGGCGTCAGTCTGTTTGAAAATCGCGTTCTCGCTGGCAATCGTCATATCACAGACGACGTGCAGGGAGTGGCCACCGCCGACAGCCCACCCCGGCGCGACGCAGATGACCGGCTTGGGCATAAACCGGATGAGTCGCTGGACTTCGAGGATGTGCAGGCGGCCAACGCCTGCCTGTGAGGCCGTGTTGTCGTCATCCTCGTACTCGTAGCCCGACTCGCCGCGGATTTGCTGGTCGCCGCCCGAACAGAACGCCCAGCCCCCGTCTTTCGAGGAGGGGCCGTTGCCAGTCAGCAGGATACAGCCAACGTCGGGCTGTTTGCGGGCGTGGTCCAGCGCCGTGTACAGCTGGTCGACCGTCTCCGGCCGAAAGGCATTGCGCACGTCCGGGCGGTCGAAAGCGATGCGGACCGCGGGCACGTCTGTCCCGCGGTGGTAGGTGATGTCAGTAAGATCGAACGCATCAACTGTCGTCCAGGAAGAGTCATCGAACAGTTCCGAAACCATACATCACGTCGGGACGGCGCGGGCAAAACGGTTGTTGTCGCTAGCCAGTCGGGACTTACTCTTCGTCGTCGCTTGCGTCGTCGGCGTCCGCACCGTCGCTCTCCGACGCGCCCTCCTCGACGACATCGATTTCGACGCTCTCGCCCGCCTCGTTAGCGCCTCCGAAGGCGGCCTCGAAGGAGTCGACGAGCGTTTGCTGAGCTTTTGCGAGCGGATTGCCGGGATAACTCCGGTCGGTCGGTCGCGTCAGCGCTGTCAGGTCAATAGATTGGTCGTCGCCAACTGCCTGCTGCACAGCCGTAAGGACGGCAAACGCTGGCCCGCCGAGTTCGCTCGGCGACCCCGGGTCTGTCGGGAGTTGGTCGGCAGGCGTGCCATCGAAGGAATCGAGTTTGCCGCCCGCAGTTGGCCAGTCGAGTTCCTCAGCCACCAGTTCGGAGGCCTGCCGGATTGCACCGACGGAGCCGAGATGGCCGACACCGATTGCGGCTTTTGCCGCCTTGGCTGGCTCACCGCTGAAGACGAAGGGGCCAACCTGTGCGACTGCGCCGTCGCCGACGCTGACGACCCAGCCAGCCGTTTCGGGGTTGTAGACCGACAGTTCCGGGCGAGATTCGAGCGGTGTCTCCGGGACATCGCCACCGTCACCGCCTTCGTCGGCGACATCAATGTTCACTGAAATATCAGCTCCGTCCTCTCCAGCAAGCGCGGCGATGTTCGTCGCTGCGACGCGGGCCTGACGGGTCGCAGTCTGTGCGCTTGCCGGCACAGGCTGGCCGTTCTCGTCGGTGAGGGCTGCCGCGTCGCCGACGACGAAGGTGCTGTCGCTGACCTGAAGATCCCGGGCAGCAGCGCGGCGTTGCCCACCCATCGCCGCGGGGCCGCGGATACCGCCAGTCCAGACGAACACCGCTGCGCCCAGTGAGCGGCCATCGTCGAGATTGACCGTCTGCTCGTCAGCGGAGTCCACCGCAACACCAGTCTCGATGGTGACGCCGCGGGCTTCGAGTTCCTCCCTGACTGCCGTGGCGAAGGCGTCGTCGAACCCTGGCGCGATACGGTCGGCCATCTCGACAATTCGGACATCGAGGTTCAGTTCCTCGCGGTCCGAGAGGGCGGCGAGTTCGCCAGCGGCTTGAATCCCGGAGAGTCCGCCACCGCCGACGATGGCGTTGCCACCTTCGCTGTCCAGCGCGGCCTCGCGAATTGCTGTGGCGTCGTCGACCGATTTCAGCGGTGTCGCGTAGGTTTCGACACCATCGAGTCCGTAGAATTCGGTTTCCGCGCCGAGACAGACCGCAGCAAGGTCGTAGTCGAGCGTTTCGGTTCCATCGGCTGTGTCGAGCGTGGCAGTGCCGGCGTCGGTATCGAGGTCGGTTACCATTGCCTGCCGGAGCTCCGCGCGAGAGAGAATCTTTTCGAGCGAGACAGTGATGGCTGATTCGAGGTCAGGATAGCGAATCAGTCGATGGAGTTCGTGCTGAACGAGGTGGTCTGTCGACTCGTCGACGACGACTATGTCTACTTCTGACGGGAGTAAGCGTTCGAGACGGCGGGCGACTGTCAGTCCGGCGTATCCTGCGCCGAGTACGGCAACACGCATACCTGAGACTTGGTCCGGGCAGACAAAGGCCCTGTGTCATCCAGCGGTAACTTACAGCGGCGCAACGAGGTCTTCGAGTGCTGCCGCAGGGTCCTCGGCTTTGGCAACACCGCTTGCCAGCAGGACGCCATCTGCGCCGAGTTCGCGGGCGGCAACGACATCTTCACCCGTCGAGATTCCAGCGCCGCAGTAGACATCGACGCTCGGGTCGACCGACTCGGCGGCCTCGACAGCGTCGCGGACGATATCCGGGTCGGCCTTGCTGACGGGCGTTCCGGTGCCGATGAGTTCCGGTGGCTCGACGGCGACGGCGTCGGGCCCGAGCGCCGCCGCCGCGCGAATCTGGTCGGGATTGTTCGCACAGGCGCAGGTTCCGAAGTCGACACGGTCGGCGGCGGCCAGACTGCCGTCGATGTCGGCGAGTTTCAGGCGGTTCTCGGAGTGGTTGAGCAGCGTGCCAGTCGCGCCGGCGTCGGCGGCGGCCTCAGCGAGTGTACTTCCGGTGTGGCTGCCGTGTTCGACTGGGCTGACGTGTTGGGCCCACGTCTGGACGCCTGTGTCGGCGACGGCCGAGAGGTCGGCGGCCTGCGGGGCAATTGCAACCTCGGCGGGACCGCTGTCGACCGAGGCAGCGGCCTCGGCCACGGCAACAGGGTCACAGGGGTAGGCTTTCAGATTGACAAGGACGAACATACTGCTGTTCGTGACCGGCGGAGACAAATAGGTTGCGTCGTAGCTGTGATGAACAGCACGCTGGGCGTGGGTCACTCCCGGAGGGCGTTGGGACGAATTCGTGACCTTTAATTGTCCCTGCCATCAACTCATGATTGCAAGCGAGGGTTTGTGGTCTAGTTCGGTTATGACACCTCCTTGACATGGAGGAGGCCGGCAGTTCAAATCTGCCCAAACCCACTTTTAATTTATCTTACACTAACTAGTTGCATCCATAGGGTAGTAACTAAGTATCACGCTCTAATTGAGAAGAGTCGGTTTCAGTTGCAACAGTTGTTCCGTAGGCGTCTGGGTGGTGTGTTCTACACAGCGTGACAAGGTTGCGTAGGACATGTGCATCTTCGGGAGGTCTGTCCCACTGATGGAACAGGCGAACCGGAAGCTTGTGATGAACATCCAAACCGTACCCGAACCGGTTTCTATGAGTTTCATCGCTTATTCCGCAGACAGCACATTGGTACTGGTCTCTCCGGAGTGCTTTCTCTCGTTGCGTATCCCATCCTCCTCCGTATGTTGCACCATCGCAAACTCTGTTGTCCGCGCCCCAGCAAGCCATGGAGCAGTATTCAGTGTCAAGTGACGCCCAGCGCTCGAAAGACGTCTCACAGTTCGGGCAGGTGACCTCAACCTGCCGTTTCCGTGTTTCATTGGCGCACGTAGTTGAGCAGAATGTTCGGTCTCCAACAGAGGGATAGTACCGGAACGAATTCCCGCAGGACTCGCACGTATCAGATTCCATAGATTCGCCATCAGTGATTTCGTGTCGTGAGAGCCAGTAACAGATTGTCGTCTTTGCGACCCCACAATCCGCTGCTATCTCCTGTTGGTCACGCCGTCGGAAGACATACTGTCGGAGAAGCCATTCTCGGTCCTGATATCGACGGTCGCGCTCGATTTCATGACGAGCCAGCCAGCGGCTGATCGTACTTGAAGAGACGTTACAGAGGGCTGCAATCTCAGGAGCCGATTTCTGCTTGCGAACGTACTGTTCACGAAGAAACGCAGCGTCGCGATATCGCCGAGTCATCTGCCTCCTCCCAATGATGTGTGTCGGTGGTCGTTCGAACGATTCCCAGTAACTTCTTTGTGTGATTCTCTTGTATCTTGCATTGCTTCTCGCCTCAGAGAAGCGCGGTCGCCTGTTCCAGCAGGCGGCCACAGTTACGCTCCTGTGGCGCGCTTCTCCTATTCTCGTATGTATACATTCGTGTTGTATTTTACCATCTGTAAAGTGTGTTTGTAACCTCAGCCTAGAAAGTTAGAAAGTAATACCTGCGGCCATCGTGAGTGAACAGGTACTGTGTCCGTAGACCTAACCGAAGCCGATTGCGCTATTGTGGAGATGTTGGCCGATGGTCGTTGTACGGTCGGCTATCTGGCCGAAGAGTTGACGTATTCTCGCCAACACATTCATAATCGACTCAACGTGCTCCTTGCCGCAGAATATGTCGAAAAACGACACGAAGGGACTGGATTGTACGAATTGGTACGAGACCCACGAAAAGAGCGCTAGGCGTCTTGCGGGGGTTTCGCCATGACACAAAAGTATCAGCAGCCCTTGTCTGTGGTTGATGCGTCGAAAACACTCGAACGAGAACAACGAGAACGCACGTTCACTCGCCAAGACGGGCGCACGAATCGGAGCAGCAGCAGGGGGACGGGTCGGGCCAGTGACGACCGGCCTCACCTCCGGATTTGGCGGCGCAGTTGGCTATCTCACCGGGGCTGCTCTGGACGGCGTCGAGGCGAAATTAGACGAGAAGAAACCGCTTCCTGATGGCGGGCAGCGAGCCGGTGAGACCGAACAGTGTTCGGACGGGGTCGAGATTCCGGTCGTAGACGAAGCTGAGTAGCGGCGGTCAGGGGTAGCAAATTTTATCTCAGGGAGCGATACATCGCGCATCCGACCAGCCCCAGTCGTGGTTCCGTTTCACAATCGTTTAGCGGCTGACCGTTCAATTACGGAACAGTACACATGCCAGAGGATGATCCGGAGTGCGATATCGTCGTGTGGGGTGCCACCGGCGTTGCCGGCGAACTCGTTGCCGAGTATCTCACCGAGCGGTACGGTCCAGCAGAGCTTGCGCTAGCGATTGGCGGCCGAAACGAGCGAAAGCTAGAACACGTGGCCGTAGACTTGCAGGCCGAGAATGACGACTGGGACGACGTCCCCATCGTTCTCGGTGACGCAACAGACGAAGAGAGTCTGGTCGAGATTGCCGAGAATACAGCAGTCGTTTGTACGACCGTCGGCCCGTACACCAAATACGGGACACCACTGGTCGAGGCCTGCGTCGAGGCCGGGACAGACTACTGTGACCTGACCGGTGAGGTCACGTGGGTGCGTGAGATTGTGGACGAGTATCACGACCGCGCTGTCGAGAACGACGCCCGTATCGTCAACAGTTGCGGATTCGACTCGGTTCCCCACGACCTGTCGACGCTGCTCGCACAGAACTACGCACGCGAGGAGTTCGGGGCACCCTGCGAGACGATTCGGCTCTACGTCGAGGACACGAGCGGCGGCGTCAGTGGCGGCACGCTCGCAAGCGCGAGTGAGATGTTCGAGGCTGCGTCCACCGACCCCGAGGCGCGGGAGACGATGCGGAATCCGTATTCGTTAGCGCCGCCGGGAGAGCGAGAGGGCGTGGACCGTGGCGAGCAACGCACCTTCAAAGAAGACGACCTTCGCGGAGCGTGGACGGCACCGTCACCGATGGCGGCAGTCAACGAGCGGATTATCCGCCGAAGTAACGCCCTGCTTGACTATCCCTACGGCAGGGAATTCCGCTGCTCTGAGGTCATCCCAACCGGGCGGGGTATCGGCGGCGCAACCGCCGCGGGAGTTGTGACTGGTGGATTGGGGCTGTTTACCCTCGGGATGTCCTTCGGACCAACGCGGTCGGCACTCGAACAGTTCGTCTTCCCTGACCCGGGCGAAGGGCCGTCGGAAAAGCAGATGGAAAACGGCCGCTTTACAGTGCGAGCACTCGGCCGCGGCACCGCCGAGGATGGGCCCTTTGTTGTCGAGTCGGTCGTCGGAGCAAACCGCGATCCGGGCTACGGCGCAACTGCTCGAATGCTCGCTGAATCCGCGGTCTGTCTCCTGCGCGATGAAGTTGACTCACCACTGTCCGGCGGTGTTCTGACACCTGCGTCGGCGATTGGCGAACCACTGGCTGACCGTCTCCGTGACGCGGAGTTTGCGATTACCGTCGGCGAATACGACGAGTCGTCCGACTAACCCTGACGGCTGCGTTTTGGCCCGACACGTCTGGTTCACCAGCACTGCCAACTGGGCTGGGTCGAACCGCTGCGAGCAGATACGCACTGGCCTGGGCGTCGTGTTGTCCTTCGCTTGGGCCGCAAATTCGCCTGAATCATATTCGTTCGGCTTCAGTTTTAACTAGTGTGCGGCCGATATATCAACTATGACAACACCACAAACTGGCGACGACGCACCGACATTCACCGCGACCGTTGGAACGAGCGACCACGAACCGTTCGACCTTGCCGACCACATCGGGGACGGTCCAATCGTCCTCGCTACCTTCCCCGGTGCCTTTACCCCACCGTGCACCAACGAGATGGTCGCATTCCAAGGCCATCTCGACGCCTTCGAGGACGCAGGTGCGACGATTATTGGACTCAGCGCAGACTCGCCGTTCAGTCAGGGGGCGTTCAGAGAAGAACACGGTATCGAGTTCGACCTCGTCAGCGACATGTCCGGCGAGGCAATCCGGGCCTACGGGGTGGAAATGGATATTGCCGACCTCGGCCTGTACGGCAATGCCAACCGTGCGGTGTTCGTGGTCGACAACGATGGCACAATCGTCTACGACTGGGTTGCTGATGACCCGACCAACGAACCCGACTACGAGGAGATTCTCGGAGTTGTGCGCGAGCAGTAGCTACCTTGTCATCCCTTCCTGACGTCAACTTATTTGATAGTACAGGCCCTGAAAACGTGTATGGACGATACTGAGATAGATAGGATGCTTATCGCAGCTGGTATTACCATCAGTGTAGTCGCCCTCGCTGAGATTTATCCCGCATGGAAGCGACAGAGAAGCTGAGCACGTGACTGTGACCGACGGGCGCTGCAGTGTAAACGGAGTCAGCACTTTCTGATGTGGTCGCCGCAAAAACTGGGAGGTGTGGCCCTCGGGACTTGAGTTTAGTTTTGGGCCTTGGCCAGTGCTTCTCGAATTTCGTTCAGTTTGAAATACGACGCGAGGGCGAGTATCGTGACTGGCCAGAGGCCGACAAACTGGCCACGCTGTTTGTCTCCTCGGACATAATAGAAGTACAGCGCCAGCATAACTGACCCCACCGATGCCAGCACAGCAGGTCCGAGTCCACCAGTGTCGATCTCTTCAACCGCTTCCGCTGCCGATTCGTCTGTTGATTCTGTCACAATTTTATTTACGATTGAACAACCATATCAGTTTTCATGCGTGCAATCCCGACAACTGGGAGCGCCAGCAGTCCGGCATTCTGACACGACCTCACTCAATCAGGCTCTGACGTTCGGCTCTGCGAACCGCGATAAAGATGAGCATCGACAGCACGACCATTACTACGGCGAACCGTTGCTCGCTGCTCAGGCTAAGTGAACCCATTGTACTACTATCTGTGGTCGCCAGCGATATAATGTTTCAGTCGGATGTGCGTGGGCTTATGTTCGTTCAGACTAACGAATAACAATGTCAACTGCATCAGATAATCCGCTTACAGACTTCGGGACTCGGTCAATCCTGACACACGGAATTATGGCAGCCACCTTCATCGGCGCAGTCGTCACTGGGTTGTTCGTGAGGGGCGATATCGGACTCGTCTCGTTTGTCGCGTTCGTGAATTTCACCTCGGGAATGTGGATCTGTCAGTCGATCCACTCGCTGGGCGGCTCGGCGCGGGACGAGGACTACGAGGGCGTTCTCAAAGAACTACAAAAGTATGTCCGGTAACGCCACAGTTGACACCGGGCGATTCGCCCGGATTCTCACACTAATTGTGTTCGTCACGACTGTGTTCATCGTTGTCGCGTCGGTGCGTCTCGAGGGGGTACTCTTCCAAATCGGCGCACTCGCTATCGGTGCAGTCGGGTTCATCACCGCGATAATCGGATTTCTGGTCGCTGCGTCGCAATTTTACGACGCGACGGCCTGACAAAAACCTGCGAGCGCCTGTTTACATGTAGCCGAGGTCGCGCAGGCGCTCCATCAGGTCCTCTTTGTCCTGGGCGCGGCCCGCGCGCTCGGTGGTGTTGGCCATGTCCTGCAGCCAAGCAGGCTCTTCGGCGGATTTGTCCGTGCTGACTTCGCTGCCCAGTGAGCGGAAGCCGGCGAAGTACTTCGGACTCACAGGAGTGTCCTCTTTTGTCAGGTCGCCCGGCAGGTCGTCGTCAGCCTGCGGGACGTAGCCGTCGTCTGGGTAGCCCTCGACGGTTTCGGGGACGACGAAGTGCCAGAAGGCCTCCCACACATCAGGCTCCGCGAACTGCAGAATCGGCTGGACGCGGTCGTGCGGTGGGTAGATGTCCGGGTCGTGACGCGGCGAGAAGAACGTCTCGTCGGCACGGGCTTCCTGCTCGTCCCAGCGAACGCCCGAGATGACGCCGTCGACATCGTACTCCTCGAGGGCGTCGTTGAGCGCCACCGTCTTGAGCAGGTGGTTGCCGACGTAGGTGTCGAGCAGGAACGGGAAGGTGTCTTCCTCGTACTCCAGCAGGTTGCGGATGTGGTGCTGGTTGTGTTCGGACAGTTCGTCAACTGGGATGTCGTCGCCGGGGGTCAGTCCGTGCTCGTCGACGTAGCTACCAACGTCCTCGTTGCGCGCGTAGATGACTTCGAGGTCCCACTCGTCGGCCCACTTCTCGACGAAGTCGTGCAGGTCGTCGAAGTGCTGGAAGTGGTCGATGAAGACTGCTGGCGGGACCTCAAGGTCGAACTTCTCGGCGACCTCCTTGATGAAGTACAGCGTGAGCGTCGAGTCTTTTCCACCAGTCCACATGACAACCGGGTTCTCGTACTCGTCGAGACCCTGGCGGGTTACCTCGATTGCTTTCTCAATTTTGTCCTCGATACCCGGGTAGTCGGCCGGGTCTTCGCCCTCACCGGCGTCGTAATCGACGTCCAGGTACTCTGGGAAGTCAGATTGCTCTGGCATAATGTAATTAGATGTAATTAGAGTGTGCAATAAGTACTTTTCGAGTTCTCCGAGCGAGCAATTCCCGTGTTCGGAACCCACACGAGCAACGCCAGTCCACCAGTCAGGAGATCTCGGCTAACGAGTCGATTTCACTCCAGCAGGGACAGTCTAGGTCCTCGATAGACTCCACTTCGTCGGGGAGGTCAGAAATCGGCATTCCATCACCCACTTCGTCGCAGCCATCGCGGTGAATGGAGAAGTCGTCGCTCGACATGATGGGCATAGATGTCTGTTACCTGTCGGTGAATAAAATATTACCGCCGAGTTCGGATTGGTCCCAACTTACTTGTGGATATCATTACAACTAGACTGTACGTATCAGGGAATGGGTGCGAGACGAGATAAGAACAAGATTATCGCTGAAAGTTCCTCGTCCAACTGTGCTGCGCCAACTGTGACCACCAACATATGACAGACAACTCGACGACAGTGCTGATCGTGGAGGACCAGGAGGGACTCGCAGACGCCTACGAAACCGTCGTGGGCACACGGTACGAGACACGGGTAGCAACCAGCGGAGCGCAGGCGCTCGAAGAAATTGACGAGGCCGTCGACGTGGTGTTACTCGACCGCCGAATGCCTGGGATGGCGGGCGACGAGGTACTCGCCGAGTTCGTCGAACGGGGCGTGACCGCGGCCGTTGCGATGCTCACCGCAGTCGAACCGGATGTTGATATCGTGGAGATGCCCTTCGACGACTACGTAACCAAACCGATAGACAACGACGAACTGCTTGCACTGGTCGAGACGCTGCAAAAGCGCAGCCAACACGACGAGCAGGTTCAGCAGTTTTTCAGACTCGCGGCAAAGAAGAGCGCGCTCGAAAACTCCAACAAGGAAGACTCCGCGGAGTACGACCAGTTAGTCGACGAGATGCGAGCGCTCCGAACCGACATCGACGCCGCGCTCGAGGAGATGGTCGGTGACGCTGACCCCCGCACCGACCTGTAATCTGGCGGAACCCAAAACCGTCTTGTCGGCCCCTCGCTAGCGTCTTTGCATGCCCTACTCACGGACAGTCGAACTCGACGGCCACATCATCGATTCCGGCAAACTGGAGACATCGTTTCGGGTCATCATGGATATGGGTGGGTCCTTCGAGGTCGAAGAGTTCAATATCGGCCGCAAGAAGACCGAAACCACTCATGCGCGGCTGCTGGTCGAGGCCGAGGACGAGGAGACCTTGCAGTCGATAATCCACGAACTCCACCAGAACGGCGCGAATCCCGCCAACCCTATCGACGCGACGCTCGAAGCCGCCCCCACGGACCAGGTCGTTCCGACGGGCTTCTATTCGACGACGAACCACCCAACTGAGATTCGCTACGACGGCGAGTGGCTTTCCGTCGAGGATATCGAGATGGACTGTGCTGTCGTCGTCGATGATAGCGAGGCGCAGAGCGCCTCGGACGATTCGAGCGCGCAGAGCGCGCGAGAACATGGTGACAACCCCCGCGCCTACACGAAGGTCCTCAACGCTGTCGAGGAAGGCGACATGATCGTCACCGGCAACGCAGGCATTCGCGTCAATCCGCCAGACCGGCCCCGAGACTCGGAAGGAGCCTTCGGCTTCATGCAGGGCGGCGTCTCCTCTGAGCGGCCATCAGAATCGACAATTCGCAAGATTGCCGGTGCAATCAAGGAGACAAAACGCGAAGACGGCAACGTCCTCGCAGTCTGTGGCCCGGCGCTGATTCACTCTGGGGCGCGTGAGGACCTCGCTGCGCTGGTGCGTGAAGGGTATATCGACATGTTCTCTATCGGCAACGGCTTCGCCGTCCACGACCTCGAACGAGACCTGTACGGCACCTCGCTGGGGATGGATACCGAAGAACTGGACCACCCGCGCAAGGGCCACAAACACCACATCTACACGATCAGCGAGGTTATCCGGGCTGGCGGTATCGAGGCCGCAGTCGAGGATGGACTTGTCGAGTCGGGCGTGATGTACGAGTGCGTGAAAAACGATATCCCCTACGTCATCGCCGGGTCGATCCGCGACGACGGCCCACTCCCCGATACGATTACCGACGCCATCGAGGCACAGGACGCAATTCGCGAGCAGGCCCATCAGGCCGATTTCGTGATGATGCTGTCGACGCTGTTGCACTCGGTGGCGATTGGCAACTGCCTCCCATCGACCACTCGGACAGTGTGTGTCGACATCAACCCCGCGACCGTAACCCAACTGGTCGACCGAGGAAGCGCCCAGGCTGTCGGAATGGTGACCGATATCGGCACGTTCGTGCCGATTCTGGCGGAACATCTCTTCGACGAACGAGAGTGAGTCTGCTCACTGAGAGCAACAGCAAGAAGAAAATCGCCGAGAGCGTCTACGAGTCTGACTCTGAGTCCGCCTCCGACCCGGACTCCTGAACGATTACGGTACCCATCATCCCAGCCGCGCGGTGGGGGCTGCAGACGTACGGCGCAACGCCCGGTTCTTCGAGGGTCACCGAGTAGGTAACGTCACTGCCTTCCTCTGTGGCGCCACTGTTGAGTTCGATATCGACCGGAACGGAGTCCGAGTTGATGTCCGTCACGACGTTGTGTGCACCGCCAGCGCCGGTCCACTCCCACGTAACCTCGGTACCCGGGCTGACGATGAGGGCTGCGGGACCGAAGGCGAATCCTTGGGCTGCGCCGACGTCTACCGTTGCGCTGTCTTGGCCAGTTGCGTCCGTGGCAGCCGGTTCGCCCGAATAGAGGTTTGCGCCGCCGTTGGCCTCGCTCAGCCACGTGTGGACCGCCTCAGGCACGCCGTCAGGAATATTGCCCCCGCTGCCGTTGTCTTGGCTGCCGTCGTAGTCGTTGCCCTCAGTGCCCGGCACACCGCGGCCGTCGACCAAAAAGCCACAGCCAGCCAGCGTCGCGGCCACTCCAGCACCGGCGGTTCCCAGCAGCTCTCGTCGAGTCAGGTCAGGTGTCATCGGTGAGTCTAGCTGAGAGTTACTACTTTGCCGGATTGAAAGCTTCGATTTCGAGAGCCCGACGGTGGGCTGTCGGCGAACCTGTTCGGCTATCAGGCCGACTCGGTCGCCCGGAGAAAGGCAGCGGCGTCCTCGGCGGTCTGTACGGGGGCTTCTTCCATCGGAATATGGCCAACTCCCTCGTAGCTCTGGAACACCGAATTCGGCGTCGCGTCGGCCAGTTCACGCCCGAACGACATCGGGAGCCACTCGTCTTCGCTTCCCCACTGGAACAGCGTCGGCACCGACACATCGGAGATGTCGTAGCCGTCCTGAACGTTGGGGTGGATGTCCGGACTCGATGGCAGTGCCGGGGGACGGACGTTCAACAGGTCTAACGAACTGTGCTCGTCGTCGTGTTCGCGCTGGTAGTTGCTCGCAATCTCGATGACTGCAGCGCGGTTGCCAGAGCGTAACAGCAGGTCGTGATACCGCCGAACGACGTCAGGGGTGACTTTCGAGGGGTCGCCGTAGGCGTCTTTGAGAATGAGCCGAATGACCGACCGCGGCGTGACGTACCGGGGGAGAAACTCACTGCCCAGCGGCGTGTACTTTCGCCCGAGTTTCGAGAGTAGCGTCGCTCCGCCCGCGTCCAGCAAGACGAGTTTCGAGACGAGGTCTGGCCGGTCAACGGAAAGTCGCCACGCCACAGCGCCTCCGAGAGAGTTGCCGACCACAGCCAGTTCCGACAGCTCGAGTTCGTCACAGAATGTAGCAACAGACTCGATAAGTCCCTCCAGTCGGTTCGGGCCATCAGCACGTGGGCCTGTCAGTCCAAAGCCGGGCATATCCAGGCGTACTAACCGGTACTCGTCGCCTAGCTCTTCGACCCAGCCATCCCAGGTGTGCAACGAGGAGTACGTCCCGTGTATCAACAGCACAGTCGGGCCGGTCTCACAGCCTTCGATTCGGTAGTGAACCTCTGTTCCGTCGACATCGACAAACCGAGAGGCGTCGGTGAGATACTCTCGCTCTAAATTTCGCCGTGTACGGTCAGGTTGGAACGGAACAATCTCGCTGTAGGTCTCGGAAACCACTGATTGAGCCATCTCGATACCGGTCGTCAGTGGGAATGCTAACATGCCCGTCTCCCTCCTGACGCGGGTTGGGTGGCCCCGAGAGACGGCGTGGCCCCACTTGAAACACGCCACATCCGTGTGTCACTTACACATACCATCGGTTGATTGACTCTGTCGGCGCACGTACTTAACTGTGTCTCATATTTCTGTCAGTTGCTTACCAGTAACGAAGTAATATCCCCAAAATCCTTACCACCGTTTGAGCACTCGGGCTCAGGGTCGTTCGAGAAGAAACTTATCAGCGTCTCGGGCCGTCGGGCCGGGTGCTTCTTCCATGGGCAGGTGTCCAACGCCGTCGTACGTGATGAAATTGCTATCAGGGATACGACTGGCCAGTCGCTTCCCGAACGAGAGTGGTAGCCACTCGTCTTCGCTTCCCCACTGGAACAGCGTTGGCACCGAGACTGCTTCGATGTCGTAATCGTCGACAATGTGCGGCGACGGCGCGTACGTCGACGGAAGCGATGGAATCCGCGTGCCGTAGATGTCGTCGGCTTCACTGCCGGGGTGGTCCGTGGCGTAGTTTCGCGCTATCTCGACCACCGAGCGACGGTTGCCAGTCCGCAACAACAGGTCGTGATACCGTCGCACGAGTTCGGGCGTAACCTTCGACTCGTCGCCGTAGGCGTCTCTAATGATCAGCCGAATGATAAAGCGCGGCGTGACGTACCGAGGGACGTAGTCACTGCCAAAACTCATCAGGTTGCCAGCGAGTCTGGCGAGCAGCGTTGCGCCCCCCGCGTCGATAAGAATCAGCCGTGAGACGAGGTCAGGCCGGTCAACCGAGAGTCGCCACGCGACGCCTCCACCCAGTGAGTTGCCGACCAGCGTGGTCATCGAGATACCAACCGTGTCACAGAACGCCCCGACAGCCTCGATAAGGGACTCGAGTTTTAGCTCACCATCCTGTCGCGGTCCAGTCAGCCCGAATCCGGGCATGTCCAGTCTGTACACGTGATACCGGTCTTCCAGTCGCTCAACCCAACCATCCCAGGTGTGCAACGAAGAGTAAGTGCCGTGCAGCAAGACCAGCGTCGGGTCACTGGGGTTGCCTGCTTCTCGGTAGTGGATTCGGGTGTCGTTCACCTCGACGAACTCGGAGCTGTCGTCAGTGTATTGCCGTTCCAGCGCAGCGGCTGGTTTGTCTGGCTGAAAGAGGCCGAACTCGCTGTACGTCTCCGCTGCGACTGACCCCGCGAATCCAAGCAGGTTTGGCAGTTGTATCATGATTGGTGAGCTCCCAGCTATTCGTCGAGACGCTCGGCGTGCGTCTCTGCGTCGTCAGGGTCGTCAACCGGACTACTCGGGTGATAGTCGGTATCGTACTTGCCAGGGTGGCCATCGAGTCTGTCGGGATTGATGCGGCCGCCAAGCAGCATGAAATCCAGAATCGTCAGGCGAAGCATCGCCTCGACGACTGGCACTGCACGCGGCATCAGTGTCGGGTCGTGACGACCAACGACCTGAATCTCTTTGCGTTCGCCGGTCTCCCAGTCTGCCGTCGTCTGCTCTTTCGGGATGCTCGTTGGAGCGTGCCACGTCGCCTCGCCGTAGATGGGTTCGCCAGTCGTGATGCCGCCCTGCAGACCGCCGTGGTCGTTGCCGACTGGCACCGGGTCACCCTCCTCGCTGACGGTTTCTGGATGGGATTCGCCGTCGTCGAACTCCCAGTCCTCGTTGCGTTCGATGCCACGCATCGTTCGGGTGTCCCGACCCTTGCCGAACTGGAAGGCTGACGTTGCCGGAATCGAGAACATCGCCTGACCGAGACGGGCAGCGAAGGAGTCGAACCGCGGCGCGCCGAGGCCACGCGGGACGCCACGACACTCGAAGTAAACTGACCCACCGATCGAATCGCCCTCTTTCTGGTACTCGTCGATGGCGTCGCGCATCTCCTCGGCCGTTTCGGGATGGGCACACCGAACTTCGTTCTCTTCGGTGTGTTCGAGCATCTCTTCGAAACTGACCTCCGGTGCGCGAATGTCACCCACCTGATTGACGTGGGCCTTCACCTGCGTGTCGTACTCGCTCTGTTCGAGGACCTGCTTGGCAATTGCGCCGGCGGCGACCCAGTTGACCGTCTCTCGGGCCGAGGAGCGACCGCCACCGCCCCAGTTTCGTGTTCCGAACTTCGCGGAGTACGTGTAATCGCCGTGAGACGGTCGGGGAGCGGTGACGAAGGGTTCGTACTTGCCCGACCGGGCGTCTTTGTTCTGGATGACCATCCCGATGGGTGTGCCCGTGGTGTAGCCGTCCTGCACACCGGATTTGATCGACACCTCGTCTGGTTCGCCCCGAGAGGTCGTGATCATCGACTGGCCGGGTTTCCGTCGGTCGAGTTCGGCCTGAATATCCTCTTCGCTGAGTTCGACGCCGGCGGGACAACCACTGACTGTACAGCCCATCGCCTCGCCGTGAGACTCGCCAAACGTCGTCACCTGAAAGAGCCGACCGAATCGGTTGCCGTTCATTGTCATACTGCAAGTAGTTGCTATGTAAAAAGACCACGGCTCGCGTCTGGCGCCCGCAGGTGGTTCCCCGCCCCGACAACGCTTTGTGAGACTGCCGTGAACGACGGGTATGGACGTTCGAGAGCGAGGTGGGCTGGCGCAACGCGGTGCAGTGGCCGGAGCGGCCGCGTACGCAGCCGGTGCCGCAGTTGTCGTTGCCGCGGGCCTGACTGGCCTCCACCCCGAGACAGAGCTATGGACACGCGTCGACGGCCCTAGTTACCTGCTCGTTCACCAGGCAAGTCACCTCCCTGTCTGGCAATTTCGACCGCAGTGGGCGTTCGTTCCAGTTACCCTGTGTCTCGCCGCAATTCTCGTTGGAACGGGGTTCGCCGTGACGACCGAGACAGAAGAGCACCGCGGCGGGTTTCAGGCAGGACAGGCAATCGTCATCGGCTACTTTCCGTTAACGCTGGCCGCAACCGTACTCCTGCTCGCGACGAACGGCGCAGTCACGGCGATTCGGATGATTCCTGTGCTGTTGCTCGTTGGACTGGTCGTTCCGGCCTTCCTTGGCGGACTTGGCGGCGAACTCGCGGCGCGGTACCGCTAGAGGTCGCCCGCCTCGGCCATCTCGCGCAAGTCGTTGACGCGCTCGTGAATCTCTGCGAGGTCACCGCTCTCGCGCTTGTTGTCGACGTGGGAGTACATCAGTCCCATCCGGTGGTTGCTCCGCAGGTCGTCCTCGTTTCGGGCGAGGAAATCCCAGTACAGCGCGTTGAACGGACAGGCGCGCTCGCCGGTGTCTTTGGTCTTGTAGTAGTGACAGTCACCGCAGTAGTCACTCATCCGGTCGACGTAACTCCCCGAGGAGACGTACGGTTTGGTCGCGAAGACGCCGCTGCCGTACTGGCCCATCTCAATGACATTTGGCGTCGTCACCCAGTGGTAGGCGTCGACGTAGGTGGCGTGAAACCAGTCGTTCAACTGCTCCGGTTCGACCCCCCACAGCGTCGCGAAGTTCGCCAGCACCATCAGGCGCTGGATGTGATGAGCGTAGCCGCGTTCGTGCACGTCGTCGACAGTCTCGGCGAGGCAGTTCATCTTCGTCTCGCCCGACCAGTAGAACTCAGGCAGGTCGTGGTCGGCACCGAGTTGATTCGCCGTCGCCAACTCGGGCATCGCGTGGCGGTAGACGTGGCGCATGAATTCCCGCCAGCCGAGCAGTTGTCGCAGGACACCCTCGGCAGAGTTCAGCGGGATATCCTCGCGGGACTCGTACGCTGATTCGATGGCCTCGATTGCCTCCCACGGATGGAGCAGCCCGAGATTCAGCGCCGGACTGAGCAAGGCGTGAGCCATCGCCCAGTCGTCGGTTCGCATGGCGTCCTGATACGGCCCAAATTCGGAGAGTCGGCGCTCACAGAACTGTTCAAGGACAGCGAGCGTCTGGTCGCGTGTCGTCGGCCAGACGAACTCCTCGCTGGAGCCCCACGTGTCGAACTCTTCGCTGACCCACTCGCTGACTTCGTCGACAGTGTCGGCGTGGTCAACCTCGAAGCGGTCTGGAGACTGCCACTCCGGCGGCGGGAATTCCTGATTCTCGTCGTCGAGGTTCCACTCGCCGCCGACTGGGTCCCCGTCGTCCATCAGGACACCCGACTCACGGCGCATCCACCGGTAGAAGGTCTCGTGGCGGAAAGAGTCGGTGTCGCCGTTGGCCCACTCGTCGAAGGCCTGGCGCGTGCTGACGAACAGTTCGTTGTCGACGACTTCGAGGTCACCGCCAATCTCGCCGACGAGTTCGGCCATCCGCGGGCCGCTTCGGTAACTCGGCGAGCGCATCGCGACCAGCGTGTCCTCGGGGTGGCGCTCGAAGTAGGTTTCCAGTCCATCGCCGAAGCTCTCGGCCTCGATGTACTCGACCTCGTAGCCTTGCTCGCGGAGTTCGTCACGAAACTGCCGCATCGCAGCGAAGACGAGCGTGAGTTTGTCGTGGTGGTAGGGCTTGCGACGGGCAAAATCGTGGGCCTCAATCATGCAGACACGACTGCCTTCTGGGGCGCGGGCGAGCGGCCCGACTTCGGGATGGAGTTGCGTGCCGAGTACCCACGGGACCTTCCCGTCCATCTCGTACTCTGGAGCGGTGCCGACGACAGGTTCGGTCATCGACAGTAAGTTGGACTACGTGACTGTAAATTCTCGTGCATGAAGGGGAGTTGTTATCTGGAGAGTCGGGTGTGACTGCGAACAACCAGAAAGCCCCGACACTCTCGACTCGGGGGGC
>JAQCNR010000203.1 GCA_028274925.1 Halovenus sp. | reverse complement strand
CTGCAGAATCTCGCGCGAATCGTCGAGACGACTGACCGGGCCGTGGTCGAATCGTACAGCGACGTTGCCCGACCGCTGCAGGGAATCGACCCCGACGCTGTTGCCGTCGTCGCGCCGGGCCAAGCACGAATCTTCGATGGTTCGCGGTTCATCAAGGCCTGTACGGTTTCCTCCGGAACAGCAGGTTCGTTCCACGGCCAACTCGAAGAGCGCGTACCGTCGGTTATCGACCTCGCAGAGCCCGTTGCGACGGTTTCGCTGCCGGCGCTCACTGACGAGCAACGCCACGACCCCGAGACGGTCGCAACAGAGTACGGTGACGCCTACGACGCACTGCTGGAGACTGCCGGCTGGTAGCCCCGCCCGGACACTTTTTATCGTACCGTCCGATGTCAGACTGTATGCAACAGGTAGACGTAAGCGGATTAGAGACAGGCGAAATGAACAGCGCGAGTGTTGCTGACCAGCTCGAGGCTTCGGATTTCGCGCTGAACTACTACGTGCTGGACCCCGGCGAGGAGTTTACCGGCGGCCTGCACGCCCATCTCGATCAAGAGGAGGCCTTCTACGTACTGGAGGGTGAGGCAACCTTCGAGTACGCAGACTCACCAACCAGCGACACCGAGACGACCACCGTCGACGAGGGGGCAATGGTCAGATTCCCGCCGGGAGAGTACCAGCAGGGCCGCAACGACTCCGACGAGCAGGTACGCGCACTCGCGCTCGGTGCCCCACAGGAGTCGAGTGACATTCGCGTCGCTGCCCCGTGTCAGGCCTGTGGCGACAGCGACTTTCTGAACTTCGTCCCGACTGACGAGGGCCCGATGATGGAGTGCCCCGAGTGCGGCGAGTCCTTCGAGGCCTGAGTTAGCGCATCTGGGCGGCCTGCAGCGCGAGTTCGATGTCCTGTCTTGGATTGGTGTCGACGCTCGGGCCGTGGCCAGTGTGCATCGCTGTGAGGTTCTCGTCAACGCCGTTGAGCAGTCGCTGGATACTCTCGATTAGCAGTTCACGGTCGCCTTCGTCCAGATCAGTCCGGCCGAATCCACCGTTGGCGAAGACCAGGTCACCCGCAAAGAGCACCCTTGAGGCTGGGGAGTACAGACAGAGATGGTCGTTCTTGTGGCCCGGTGTATGCAGTGCCTCGTAGGAGTGGTCGCCAAGTTTGACCTGCTCTTCGTCGGCAATTTTGTGGTCGACGCCCGGTTGGTCAGTATCGTACCCCCAGACATCGACGCCGAACGCCTCGGTCACGTCACCGAGATTGCCGATGTGGTCGGGGTGGGTATGTGTCAGCACGACGGCGTCGATATCATCGACGTATTTTCGTGTTTCACTGACGACATCGAACTCCATCCCAACGTCGACAAGTACTGTGCGCTCGCCGTCAACGAGGAAGACGTTGCTCGTCATTCCGGCCTGTCCCGCCGCGAGATTCTGAATCATACCAAGCGATAGGGGAGGGGTTGGTTTGGGGATATCGGTCCGCTCGCTCAATCTGCCTGCTCGGGAGCGACGCTGGCCGTCGACGTTTCCGAGTACGTATCGGTGTACCACAGCGCCCACGCGACGAGGACGGCCTGCAGTGGAAGCCGACCCCACTGGACGAGTTCACTGCCCATCACGTCAGCGACGGCCATGTAGATGTTCGCGGGGTAGACTGCAACCAGCAACGCAACCGTCCCCAGCGCCGCGTAGTGTCGGGTCTGTGGAATCAACACACCGACGCCGACGACAATCTCGGCAACACCAGAGAGATAGACCAGCGCCAGTGGTGCTGGCAGCATCGGCGGCACAATCTGGAGGAACCACTCCGGGTTGAGGAAGTGCGTGACTCCGGCGGTGATGTAGAACAGTCCCATCACGTAGAGTAAGGGTATCTTGAGTCGAGCGAGAAGTGTGCGCATCGATTTACTGATAATCCAGTTCGCCCTCGCCTTCGCCGACCCATGCCTCACGGTCAGGCTCACGCGTTTGGATCGGGTCGATATCGTTGTACCACGGCACGTTTTTCAGTTCCTCCATATTGAGCGCGAACTCGTCTTTCGTGTCGGCGACGAACTCGAAGTTCTGGGTGAGGACAATCGCATCGACGGGACAGACTTCCTCACAGAGTCGGCAGTAGATACACTGGCCGATGTGGAGATTGTACTGCTCGCCGTTGCGCTTGTCGTCCATCACAATCTGGATGGTGTCGTTCGGACAGACGTTCTCACACTGGCGACACCAGATACAGCGCTCCTGACTGAACTTGTGGACGCCACGGAACCGCGGCGACACCTCAGGTTCGTCCTCGGGGTAGGCAACAGTAAATGTCTCTCCGTCCAGCGCGTGTTTCATCGTCGTCGCCATGCCTTTCAGGACCCCAATCATTGTTCGGTACCTCCGTCTACGGCCTCAACGATTGAATAGCTCACGTTCATGATGGGAGCACCCCGACAATAATCGCAGTCAGGAAGAGATTCGCAATCGAGAGCACGAGCATTCCCTTCCAGCCAATCTCGATCAACTGGTCGATGCGGACACGTGGCACCGCCGAGCGGAGCCACTGGGTGAACAGGAACACACCCCAAATTTTGATCAGGAACCAGACGAAGCCGGGAATAATGCTCAGCGCCGCAATCGGTGCGGCCGGGCCACCGAGGAAGATGGTTGCGATCAGCGCACCGCCGAAGAAGATGTGAACGAACTCCCCGAGATACAGCAGGACGAAGTAGACTGAGGAATATTCGGTCTGGAAACCAGCGACAATTTCGGTCGGGGCTTCGGGAATGTCGAACGGGTTCCGACCGACCTCCGCGACGTTTGCAATCATAAAGAGGACGAACGCGAAGGGGTTCACGAGGCCGAACCACGCCGGAATGCCGATTGGTCCGAGCACCAGCGTCTCCTGCTGGGCAGCAACAATCTCGCCCATCTGCAGCGACCCCGCGAACAGCACCACCGACAGTCCGGTGAGAATCAGTGGAATCTCGTAGGCGAGATTCTGTGCGACTGCTCGCAACCCACCGAGAAAGGAGTACTTGTTGTTCGAGGAGTAGCCCGCCATCACGAGACTGATAGAGGCGATAGAGGCCGCGGCGAACGCGAAGATGAGTCCAACCGACGGGTCGGCGAGGTGAATCCCGCTGCCCATCGGAATCACGGCAAAGCCAAGCAGTGCAGAGAAGACCATCACGATTGGGGCGATATCCCACGCCGGTCGGTCGACGCCTTCGGGAACGATCAGTTCCTTCGAGAGCAGTCGGACCGAGTCGGGGATGATAATCCCAATCCCGCCGGGGCCGAACTTGTTGACTGAAATGCGGTCGGTGAAGGCGGCGGTAATCTTTCGTTTGGCCCACGGCCCCGCCAGCGCCGCGTTGGCGAGCATAATCGTCCCGACGAGCGCAGCACCGAGAAAGGAGCCAATAATCGTGCCGGCCAGCCCCTCGATACCGAGCAGTCCGCTGATGGTCTCGGGCAGGGTCATCGGTCCACCTCCCCGAGCACGATGTCGAGACTGCCAAGCGCCGCAATCATGTCGGGGACGTACTCGCCCTCAGCCATGATTTCGAGTGACTGGAGGTTCGAGAACGCGGGACTGCGAATCTTGAATCGCGCGGGTTTGTCCGTCCCGTCAGCACGCATGTAAATCCCGAGTTCACCCTTTGCGGCCTCGACAGCCTTGTAAATCTCCGTGTCGGGGTCGGGTTTGAGCGTCCGAGGGACGTTGGCCTGAATCTCGCGTTCGTCTTCGGGGTAGTCTTCGAGTGCGTCGACACACTGCTCGATAATCTTGGCGGATTCGCGCATCTCCTCCAAGCGCACGAGCGCTCGCGAGAAGTTGTCACAGCCGTCGTCGGTGATGACGTCGAAGTCGAGTTCGGGGTAGTAGCCGTACGGGTCGTCCCGGCGGAGGTCGTAGTCGACGCCCGACCCGCGGGCAACCGGGCCGGTACAGCCGTAGTTTTTGGCTTCCTCCGGCGGCAGGATGCCCGTATCCATCACGCGCATCTGGAACAGTTCGTTCGAGGACAGTAGGTTGTGATACTCCTCCAGTCGCTCTGGGATGTACGAACAGAACTCCCGAACCTTCTCGAAGTACTGGTCGCGAGGTTCGGGCAGGTCCCACGCTGTCCCGCCCAGTCGGAGATAGTTGAACATCAACCGCTGGCCGGTCAGGTCTTCGAGCAGGTTCTGGACGCGCTCGCGGTCCGTAATCGCGTACATGAAGATGGCGGTGAAGTCGCCGTAGATGTCGAGCGCGAACGTCCCAATCGCGAGCAGGTGGGCCGCGATGCGGCACATCTCCGCGGACATCGTCCGGAGAATCTGTGCGTACTCTGGCACCTCGATATCGGCCATCGTCTCGGCCGTGCGGGCGTACGCCCACTCGTTGAGGATACCAGCCGAGATGTAGTCCCACCGGTCAGGGTAGGGCATAATCTGGTGGCGGTAGGTCGACTGCTGGCACATCTGCTCCTCGCAGCGATGGAGGTAGCCAATGTCGGGGTCGACGTCGACGACCTGCTCGCCGTCCAGCACAGTCTTCAGGTGGAGCACACCGTGGGTTGCCGGGTGGTGTGGCCCGATGTTGACGAACATCGTGTCGGACTCGCCGGGGACTTTCGTCTTCTCCTCGACGGGGTTGGCGTGCTCGCGCAGCGGGACAACCTGTGGCTTCTTCTGGTTGTAATCCAGTCCGAGCGGGTGGCCCTGCCACGTTTCAGGCAGGAGAATCCGGCGCAGGTCGGAGTGGTCGTCGTACTCGATGCCCACGAGGTCGTAGGCCTCGCGTTCGTGCCAGTTGGTCGTCTCGTAGACACTCGTTGCGCTCTGGCTCAGCGGAGCGTCCGACGGCGTCGGCACGACGATTGACAGTTCCTGTGTCGGGTCTTTGTACTTCTTGAGGTGATAAATCGACTCGTAGCGGTCCTGATACTGCTGGGCGGTGACACAGGAACAGTGGTCGAAGCCAGCCTCGCGTTTGAGCGTCGCCAGCACCGTCTCCACCTCGTCGGGTCGGACGACAAATCCCTCGGTGTTGATGTGCTGTTCGCGTTCGAGGACGTGCTCGTCGAGCAAGTCAGCGAGTGCGTCGAAATCGAGTCCCTCGGGCGTCTCGCCGACATCCAGGTCGGGGGAGGGTGTCTGCAGGCTCATGGTGAGTCAGCCCAGTTGTACCGCATCACCAGGTCCTCTTCGTCGATTTCGCCCGCGAGTTCGTCGACGAGTTCGTCTCGGTCGAGGTCACCGAACTGCTGGAGTTCGTACGGTTTGACCGTCACCGGCGCGCTCTCGCCGTGGCGAATCTGCTCCTGCAGTTTGAGGACGCCGTACACCAGCGCCTCTGGTCGGGGCGGACAGCCCGGAACGTGAATATCGACGGGGATGATTTCCTCGACGCCTTTGACGACATTGTAGCCCTCCTGGAACGGCCCGCCGGAGATGGTACACGAACCCATCGAAACGACGAATTTCGGCTCTGGCATCTGGTCGTAGACCCGTTTCATTCGCGGCCCGAACTTCGAGACGATAGTACCCGGGACGATAATCACGTCTGCCTGCCGGGGCGAGGCCCGCGGGACGCCGGCCCCGAACCGGTCGAGGTCGTGTTTCGTCGCGTAGGTGTGCATCATCTCGATGGAACAGCAGGCAATCCCGAAGAGAAGCATGAACATCGAGTTGCCCCGGACCCAGTTCATGAACTTGTCGAACTTGGTGAGAATGAAGGGCGTACTCCCGAAGGCCTGCCGCAGTTTCGAGTTGAACCGCTCGTCTGCACCCGACCCCATCCGGTCGGACTGGGTCGACCCGTTCGTCTGTGCCTGTTCCAGCGTGTCGTGAAGCTGTTGGTCCTTGCTCATAGTTACTCTACCCGCTGGCGTTCGGCCCGTACACTACGGACCCATTCGACTGCACCGTTGCGCCACGCCCACGCGAGGCCGACGACGAGCAGTCCGAGAAAGACCGCCATCGGCGCAAAGGCCCGCAGAAAACCCATCTCGCCGGTTGCACGGTCGAAGATGACTGTCCACGGGATGATGAAGGCAGTCTCGATGTCGAAGATGACGAACAGCAGCGCGACCATGTAGTACTGGATGTTGAACTTGACACGGCGGCTGCTGCCCGTCGGAATCTCGCCGCTCTCGTAGGTGGCGCGTTTACCCTGTTCCGGAACGCTCGGTCGAATCAACCACGAAACGAACATCATCGACAGCGGGATGACCACTGCGACGACCGCGAGCGCTCCAATCGCGATCCAATCACTCATTCGAGTCTCTGTGTGGGGATTTGAAGCCGGTGCACATAAGGGTTCAGTGTTCGGTGCTCTCAGCCCGGGACTCGTCGGCAACGACGGACAGACACCCACGATTGTCCAGTCTCGGCCGCTAACTGCGAGAGAACCCCAGTTCGTCGGGCACGCGTCAGACGGACCGACGCCATTTAGGGCAGCGCCCCCATAGCCGTCGGTGTGACAGCGGTCGACGAGTGGGAACGACAACTGGCCGAGGCGGGCACGCTTACCCCCGACACAGTCGACCGTATCATGCGCTTGCACGGTGACCGCGGCGACCAGGCCATCGAGGCCGTCTCCGAGGGCCGCGTCAAGGAGTACCGTGATTTTACCGTCGTCGTCGGCCACGCTGACGAGTACGTTGTCGAGGACGACGGCTGTACCTGCAAGGACGCCGAGTACAACCTCGACGCAGAAGACCCCGAAGAACTCTGCTGGCACGCGATAGCGGTCAGAATCGCCCGGGCAATCGGCGAGACAGACGAACACGACATGTGGTACTCCGACGTCCGGGAGTTTCTCTGAACGGAGTCGCTTATCAACGCTGGACGACAACGTGAGATATGGCCGGTGAACAGCCACAGCGTGACGCTGCGACGGGGACAGTCTGTCCGGAGTGCGACAAACAGACCATCCGTGGCAGTGACAAGTGCCACCACTGCGGTGCTCCGGTCGACTCTGGAGAGACGATTTCGCTCGCGATGTGGGAGTACGGCGGCGGACTGATTGCGGCCTTCGGGTTTTTCATGACGCCAGTTATCACTGGGTTGCCAGCGCTGTACTGCGCCTACAAGGTGTACGACCGCAGCCCAAATTCTGCCTACGGGATTTTCGCCGTCTTTATCAGCACCATTATTTTCTGGATTGTGCTGCCGACGGTCATTCTGCCCTAGTCTGTCGCGAAGACACTGATTATCTCCTCCAGTTCGGGAGAGAGACACCCAATCAGGTCCGTCGTCGACACCACACCGACTGGCTCCTCGTCCTCAGTGACGACGAGTCGCTTGATTCTGTGTTTGTCCATCAGTTCGGCAGCGTGCTGTAACTCGGCGTCGACCCCGACGGTCACGACCGGACTGCTCCGCAGTTCCGCGACGGTGGTCGCCGACGGGTCTTTGCCGTCTTTGACCGCGCGCACGATATCTGTGTCAGTAAGAATGCCGTCCGGTGTGCCACGAACGAGCACCGAACCAATACGTTCCTCACAGAGGAGTCGCGCGGCCTCTGTCGCCTGCATCTCTCCCTCGGCCTCCCGTATCGGCGAGGACATCACCTTCCTGACTGGTATGCCTTCCCAATCCATGGTGTATCGCTATTAGTTGTCTTCCGTAGAGAATGTTTCTATTGTTTTCACAGTAGTAGAACCGAAGCGCGGGCTGTCGAGAGCGTCCCCGGAGTGCCGTCAGCGGTGAAGTGAACCGCGTCTGGTGGGGCACGTCCGGCTAAGCGAGAACCAATTTTTCAAACTACAATCTCATTCTCCCAGCGTGTTCAGCCAGTTTGGGACAGACAGAGAGCCAGTGTTCACCTTCGTCTGCGATGTAGCGGGGGATTACGACGAATCCTGGCGATAGCGTGGTTGGGCTTCTGCCTTCGTCTGTCGCCGGCCGTTACCGCGCACGGAGTCCGCTGGTTCGGGGTCGAGAGGCTCTTGGTCTGGGGTATTCCCGTGGAGATGCACAACCTGCTGTGGGAACGGAATCTCGATGTCAGCGGTTTCGAGTCGTTTGTAGATTGCACGGTTGAGTTTGTGCCGCGATTTCGCGGCGCGCGTCGGTGACCCGACCCAACAGAGCAGTTCGTACTCCAGGGCAGACCCGCCGAACTGTCGGAAGCGCATGCGAGGTTTCGGTGAATCCAGCACGAGCGGTTCGTCAGCGGCAATCTCTTCGAGGAGTGCCTCGAACTCGTCGATGTCGGTTCCGTAGGCGACGCCGATTGGGACCGTGACACGGCGGCGGCGCTGCGGAGCGGATTGGTTGATAACCTTCGCGGCGTTGAGCGCGGAGTTCGGGACGACAATAACAACTTCGTCCCGCGTCAGCAGCGTCGTCGAGCGAATGCCGACTTTGACCACAGTGCCAGATTCGCCGGAATCGAGTTCGATGTAATCACCCAGTTTGTAGGTGTCGTCGAAGTACAGCGAGATTCCCCCGAAGAAGTTCGCGACGGTATCCCGAGCAGCGAACCCGATGGCGATGCCGGCGATACCCGCCGCACCGAGCAGCGGTGCGATGCTGTACTCCCACACCGACAGCAGGATGCCGATGGTCCCGATGGTGACGACGAGCGTCCAGACGTTGGAAAGGACAGGCGCGAAATCGAAGCGAGAGCCCTTGTCCTTGACCTCTTCGACCACTCTGTTGACGATACGGTTGGTCGCAAAGGCCCACGCAAGGACGATGACCGACAGCGACGGCTTTCCGAAGAAGGTGTTCAGTTGCTCCTGCGTGACGAGGACGCTCGACGTAACAGCTGGAATCTGCGTCAGGAGATAGATCCCTGCTAAGCCTGCTGTCAGCACCACCGGTAGGCGGAGCTCACTGACGACAATGTAGTCGTAATCGGTCTTGGTGCGACTGGTATAACCCAGAAGTGCCCGGAGGACGACGAACTCCAAGAGGAGCGCCAAACCGACGGAGAGGCCGACGAGGAGTAGTGTCGCTTGCCAGGCCGGGACGGCATCGAACAACCCCACGAGTGGTCCCAGAATGTCTGTAGTCATCGCGTTCTAGACGACGACTAACCCATTAACTGTTGCGTAGCGTGTCAGAGAGTCGCCCGCACAGTTGCCTGTGGACTCCCGTTAGGAGCTAAAACAGCATGCAGACCGACCAGAGTGTGAGACGTATTCTATGACAAACTGTTCACTAAGAGGAAAGTCTGTTTCGCGTTTGTCAGCCCGTCGCCGGTCGTAGTGGTATATTCAATAACCTATTTGCAGTATTTGCGGCCAATCATCCAAAAGTATTTAGTACTCTTGGTGGTATCAGGTAGATATGGAGCGAAATACTAACGTAAA
>JAQCNR010000171.1 GCA_028274925.1 Halovenus sp. | reverse complement strand
AAACAGTACGTTCGCAAGCGGGCGCGCCGCGGGAAAGCGACCGGCTGGGGGCCGTATCTCGTCTTGCTCTACGGCACGGTCATGACGCTGGGCGCGTTTTTTTTCCTCAGCAGCGGTTTTGCGGTGCTCGCGATGATTATTATCTGGCTGTCGACGCTTGGCCTGTACGCACTGTTCGTGATTGTCGGCGCGACAGTCAAAGGCGTGCAGTTGCCCGGAAAACTGCTCGATGTCGTCCGGAACCTGCGCTAGTGCTGTCGTTCGCTGATTTCTTCTGCGACGCGTTCGCCCGGCCGTCGGAGTGCACCGGATTCGACTTCGTAGATGTAGCCCGTAATTGTCACCGAATCCGGAATAAATTCTGACTCGCGGAGGTACTCGACCTGTGCGGCACAGGCTTCGTCGATGTCGTCGGTCATCTTGACCCACTCCATCACGTCGGCGTCACCGATGTTCAGTTCGGGCAGCGATGGGTCCAGGTCGACCTCGTCCAGGTCGCCGGTTTGTGCTTCCATCCCCTCGCGGACCGCGTCGTCGGGCGCGCTCATCATCCCACAGTCGGTGTGGTTGATGACGATGATTTCCTCGGTGTCGAAGAAATTCGTCGTCAGTGCGGCCGACCGGATGACGTCGTCTGTTACTTTTCCGCCGGCGTTCCGGAAAATCTGTGCATCACCGAGTTCCAGGCCCAGCGCATCCTCGACGGGGATGCGTTCGTCCATACACGCGACGACGAGCAGATTCTCGCCCGTTGGAATCCCCTCGCGCCGACGGCGGGCCCACATGTTGTGATTCTCGACCGATTCATCCACCTGTTCGTGGACGTGTTCTGACTCAGACATCGTGTACTAGTACACCTCTCGATTGCTTACGATTACGCTACCCGTGGTCGTTACCGGGACCTGTGACAACTGGCAGTCTCGTCGCTGGTGGCGTGCCATGTCAAGGGCTCCCGAAGACGGGCAGTCTCGGAAGATATTAGTGCGTTCCTCCAAGAGACACAGCTACATGACGCGGACCCACATGCCAACGCGAGCGTCCGAGGCCAGTCGTGGGTCCGTACAGCCACTCATTCTTCGGCGACGGCGGCCGGGCCGTTAGGCCCGCATCATCACTCACCATTGTCGACCTGAACTGTTTCCAACCAACCGCCCACCGTCGGGTTCTGGGGCGTAATTGCACCCGACAGAGACACAATGTCAAATCAAGGAACCGACCGCGTCGCGCTCGCCTTCTCGGGAGGGCTCGACACCACAGTCTGTGTACCGCTGCTCGAAGAAGAATACGGCTACGACGAAGTCGTCGGCGTCACCGTCGATGTCGGCCAACCGCAAAAAGAGTTCGAGGAGGCCGAAGAAACCGCCGACGCACTCAATCTCGAACACTACGTCGTCGACGCCAAAGAAGAGTTCGCCGACCTCTGTATGCGCTCGGTGAAGGCCAACGCAACCTATCAGGGCTACCCGCTCGGGACTGCGCTGGCCCGCCCGGTCATCGCCGAAGCAATTCTCGAAGTCGCCCTCGAAAACAACTGTACTGCGCTGGCTCACGGCTGTACCGGCAAAGGAAACGACCAACTTCGGTTCGAGGCTGTCTGGCGTGACTCCGACCTCGACGTGATTGCGCCGGTGCGCGAACTCGGCCTGACCCGCGAGTGGGAAAACGAGTACGCCCAAGAGCGCGGCCTGCCCGTCGAGGGCGGTTCTGAAGGTCGCTACAGCATCGACACGAACCTCTGGAGTCGCTCCGTCGAAGGCTCGGAACTCGAAGACCCAGCGACGATTCCTGACGACGACATCTACGACTGGACGACGAACCCAAGCGGCAAAGAGGCCGAACTCGTCGAACTCGAATTCGAGGACGGCGAACCAGTCACGCTGGACGGCGACGCTGTCGAGCCAGTTGGACTAATCGAGACGCTCAACGAGCAGGCCGGTGCCCACGGCGTTGGTCGAACGGATATGATGGAAGACCGGATGCTCGGGCTCAAGGTGCGAGAGAACTACGAGCACCCCGCGGCAACGGTGCTGCTCACTGCCCACGAGGCCCTCGAACAGCTCGTCCTCACGCAAGAGGAACGCCAGTTCAAACTGCAGATCGACCAGCAGTGGTCCCAGAAAGGCTACCAGGGCCTTGTCGACGCGCCGCTGGTCGGTGCGCTGGAAGGGTTCATCGACACCACACAGGAGCGTGTCACCGGAACGGTGACCGTGAAACTCGAAGGCGGACACTGCCGCCCGGTTGCCCGCGAGAGCGAGTACGCAGTCTACAGCGAGAGTGCCGCCTCGTTCAACGAGGAGGACGTGACCGGCGGCATCACGCAGGAAGACGCAACTGGCGTCGCCAAATACCATGGCTTCCAGTCCCGTCTCGCGAACCGCGCGATGGAGCGTGCCCGACAGAACGACAACTAACCAATGACAGACCCCGAGGCCAACAGCGAGGATAGCGCGGACGGCGAGAGTGTCGTCCGCCGCGAGCGTTTCAGCGGCGGCCCAGCCAGAGACTTTCTCTCCTCGCTGTCGGCAGACGAGCGCATCTTCGCGGCTGACCTGGCCGTTGACCGCGCACACGTCGTGATGCTCACAGAGCAGGAGATTATCGGCGAGGATACTGCCGGCGAGATTCTGGCCGCCCTCGATGATGTCGAGACTGCCGGTCACGCTGACCTGCCCGACGGCGAGGATGTTCACGAGGCCATCGAGACGGCAGTCATCAACCGCGTCGGTCCGGACGGCGGTCGGATGCATACCGCCCGCTCTCGGAACGACGAAGTGGCGACCTGTATCCGCTACCGACTGCGCGAGGACGTCCTCGCCCTCCTCGAAACGGTCGTCGGGGCTCGCAAGCAGTTGCTCGACGTTGCTGAAGAACACGCCGAAACGGTGATGCCCGGATACACGCATCTCCAGCCAGCCCAGCCAACCACAGTCGGCCACTGGCTGTGTTCCTACGAGAGCGCACTCGCGCGAGATACCGCCCGACTGTTCGATGCCCACGAGCGAATTAACCAGTCACCGCTGGGTGGTGCGGCCTTCGCGGGGACGCCGTTCGACGTTGACCGCGAGCGCACCGCGGAGTTGCTCGGCTTCGATGGACTGGTCGAGAACGCCATGGACGGGGCGTCGGCCCGAGACTTTCTGGTCGAGACAACCGCCGCAACGGCAGCACTGGCAACGACGCTGTCGGGACTGGCGGAGGATATGGTCACCTTCGCGAACCGCGGTCACGTCGAGGTGGCCGACGAGTATTCCTCGACATCGAGCATCATGCCACAGAAGAAAAATCCCGACACGCTGGAGTTAGTGCGTGGTCGGACCGGCGACACGACGGCCGGACTGAACGGCCTGTTGACGACGTTGAAGGGACTGCCGCGTGCGTACAACCGCGACCTGCAGCGCGCTGGCGGCCACGCCTACGAGGCAATCGATTCGGTGGCTGCCTCGACAGAAGTCGCCGTCGGGGCTGTCGTCACCGCCGACTGGCCGGCCGAGAAACTGGAGGCGGCGGCAGGCGAAGGGTTCGCAACGGCGACGGGCGTTGCCGACCGACTGGCACAGTCCGGGATTCCGTTCCGCACGGCCCACGAAATCGTCGCGCAGGCCGGGGAGCACGAAGAGCCGGGTATCGACGAGATTGCGGCGGCCGTCGAAGCCGAACTCGGCGAATCCTTGGACGCGGTTGCCGACAGGGAAGCCATCGAGGCAGCACTGGACCCCGTCGAGAGCGTCCGGATGCGTGACTCCCGAGGTGGCCCTGCGCCGTCAGCGCTGGGCGAGCATCTCGACCGTGCTCGCGACGGTGTTGCCGGGGACCAGACCACGCTGGACGAGCGCCGGGAATCGCTGGCGGCGGCGGCAACCAAACTCGATTCGGAGGTGTCACAGTATGTCTGAGCCACCACGGCCTCTCCGGGCCAATATACCTACTATCTGATATAGATTTGCGGTATTCGAATAAATTCGTCTTCTAAGAGCCTTAGTGCCAGCTCTGTACGTAAATACAATGTGATATATTCGACGGGTTTAAGTAATCTCGTTCGTTATATGCGAGTACGATGACAGACGAGACAGTCACGGCAGAAGACCCGATCACAGGAGAGGAGATCGATATCCCGGCAGACGTCGAAATCGGCGAAATTATCGACAGCCCGGTCACAGGTGCAGAACTCGAAGTAATCACAGTCGACCCGGTCCAGCTCGAAGAGGCACCGGAACTGGAAGAAGACTGGGGTGAGTGACGTGGCACGCGTTGGCGGTCACACCGGCCGCCGTACGGCACGGAGATACACATGAAAGTCGGAATCTGTTACTCACGGATCCGCCGCGACGAGAAGCTGTTACTCTCTGAGCTTCGGGACCGTGGGCACGATATCGAAAAGATCGACGTTCGCAAACAGACGTTCGGCCTCTCGGAGCCGCCCGAGCAGTTCGCGGATGTCGACGTCCTCGTCGACCGGTGTCTCGCGACGAGTCGAAGTCTCTACACCACACAGTTCGCCGAGGCCTACGACATCCCGATCGTCAACAGCGCCGAGACGGCGGCAATCTGTGCGAACAAAGTCAAAAACAGCCTCGCGCTCGAAGGGGCGGGTGTTCCCACGCCCGCGACTGACGTTGCCTTCACGAAGGAGTCGGCGATGGACATCGTCGAGAAATTCGGTTATCCCTGCGTTCTAAAGCCAGTCATTGGCTCGTGGGGTCGACTGATGGCAAAAATCGACACCGAATCCGCAGCGGAAGCCATCTTCGAGCACAAGGAGACGCTGGGCCACTACGAACACAAAGTCTTCTACATTCAGGAGTTCGTCGACAAGCCCGGCCAGGATATCCGCGTCGTCGCGCTGGATGGCGAACCGGTCGGCGCGATGGTCCGTAAATCCGACCACTGGCTGACCAACGCTGCCAAGGGCGCAGAAACTGCAGAGTTCGAGTTGGACGACGAGGCCCGCGAACTCGTCGCAGACGCAAGTGAGGCAGTCGGCGGTGGGTTGCTTGGTGTCGATCTTATGGAGACAGGGGTGCCGCACGGCACCCAGTCGAGGGGGCCGGATTCCCCCCAGGGGGGGTATTACGGCCACCAGGTCAAACAACAACAACAGTTAAAATC
>JAQCNR010000165.1 GCA_028274925.1 Halovenus sp. | reverse complement strand
GGGGGTTGGCTGCCAGAGGCGGTGGACAGGGTTGATATCGGTCGGGTCGAACGCGCCCGGACTCGCCGCTGCCAGTCGGCGGGCGTCCTTGCCGTAGATACTCCCGGTTTCGACTGCGCCGCGGTAGTCGTCGTGGTGATACCAGTGGTCGTTGCCAGCCCGCGGCTTGAACCCGACAGCGCCTGTCTGTGCGACGAGTCCAGTCGAGAACGTTGTCTTCCCGGCGTCGACGCGCTCGGACCCGACGACAAGCAGCGTCATTGGGCCAGTCCGTAGTAGCCCGGGTCCGTCTCGTCAGTTGGCTCCGCGAAGACGAACTCGTCGGCGTGGCTCATCATCCACGGAATTGCCCAGTCGAGCAAGACATTTTCCGTCTCGATATCGAGTTCCGCCTCCGGGTCGAGTCCCTGCAACAGCCGGCCAATTTCGTAGACAGTGTACAGCTTCTCCGGGTCCAGCACTTCCTCGGGGTCTCGGAACTCGAGCGCTCGCAAATCGTCCGCAGCGGCTCGTTCAATCGGCATACCGACCCGTAGTAGCAAGAAACTGGTAAACACTCCGGTCGACCGCTGTGTTCATTCCGTCGTGTGTGGCTCGTTCCTTCGCCTCGAAGCGGTTGCTGAACATATATGAGTCTCTGGCACCAACATCATCTAATGAGTTGGTCGGGTCAGCCTCTCTTGATGCCGCTTACCGCTGGAGGGCTGTCATTCACCTACTACGTGTTTGCATTTATTCTCGCCTTACTCGTCCTCGGCGCAGGGCTCGGTGTCTGGTGGGTCCGGACCGACGCTGGCGACCAGCCTGTCGATTCCGAACGGTTGCTCAACGCCTTCGAGGAACCTGTTGCTGTCCTTGATCCCAGCGACGACGTGTTACTGGCAAACGTGCCATTCCGAACGATATTCGACAGCGATATTGAGGGTGACGCCGCGGAGACTGTCTTCGAGGACCACCCGGACCTCGCGACGGCTGTCGCCAACAAAGAAGAAATCACGACTGAGCTTCAAAATGAGGGAGGCACACGGACCTACCAGTTCCGTCTGTACCCTATGGGCGCCCAGCCACGACCACCTCGCAAGTGGGTTGTCGTCCTGCACGACGTGACCGAACACGAGACCCGCCAGCGCGAACTCGAAGCCGAAAACGAACAACTCGAACAGTTTGCGAGTCTCATCTCTCACGACCTTCGGAATCCGCTCGACGTCGCAATTGGCCGGACGAACGCCATCAGAGAGATGGCCGAGGACCCCGACCTCGACGCACATCTCGCTCGCACACAGGACGCCCACAAACGGATGCAACAGATTATCACCGACGTGCTCACACTGGCCCGGGGCGACCAGGATGTCGGCAACCTGGAGGCTGTCCCGCTGGAAACAGCGGCGATGGACGCGTGGTCACACGTCGACACCAACGGGGCAACGGTCTCAGTTGAGACACAACTCGTCATCGAGGCGAACGAACAGCGCCTCGTCAGAGTGCTCGAGAATCTCTTTCGTAACGCCGTCGAGCACGGCCCTGAGGACGTCTCAATCGTCGTCGGGAGTCTCGACGGGGAAGCGGGCTTTTTTGTCGCTGACGATGGCCCGGGAATCGACCCGACAGACCGCGACGCGATCTTCGAGGCTGGCTATACCGCCGACGACGAGGGAACCGGACTCGGACTCGCAATCGTCTCAGGTATCGCAGAAGCCCACGGCTGGACCGTCTCCGTCACCGACTCTGCAGACGGCGGCGCTCGCTTCGAGTTCACCGGCGTCCAGACTGCCCCGGACGGCCGCACTGCGACGACTGCCGAGTAGTTCTTCGACGTGTTTATTTTGGGGCCGACCCACCCGATAGCATGGACGCACTCCACGTCTGTCTGAACGTTTCGGACGCTGACGAACTCGCACAGTGGTACAAAGACAACCTCGGCTTCGAGGACTCCTGGGAGTTCACCAGCGACGATAGCGAGACACGAAACGTCTACGTCGCCGACGGTAACGGCTTCGAGCTGCAGCTGTCGGGCACCGAGGGTGCGGACGACTTCGAGGACGGCACCGCGTGGGACCACTTCGCAGTCCACGTTCAAGATGTCGACGCCGCCTTCGAGGATATCGACAACCACGGCGTCGTCAAAGAGCCTGCAGACCAGCCCGCGGCTGGTGCCCGGACGGCGTTCATCAACGACCCCGACGGCCACGTCGTCGAACTGATCGAGCCGATGGAGTAAGGACTTACCGTCTCGGTCTCTTGCCCACGTGTGTTGAAATGTAACTAGTTGGGTATCCTACTAATTTGGAGAGCGTACTACGTGTATCTAATGACAGGTAATGTCGAGACTGAAATCGTTGAAGCAGTTGCTGACGCAAAAGGAACAGACCCTATGGAACTCGATTGTCCGCTGTACGAGTACATTGATTTTGGGGCAATTCGGCAGCTTGCTGACCGCGACAACACCTCGTGGACGCTCTCGTTCGAGCTTCCCGACCACGACGTAACTGTGACGAGTGACGGAGTCGTTCAAGTAGACGAGACCAGCCGACGACTCTCGGCATAATTTTCGGTTGATAGCTCAGTATCCGCGGTCGATTCTCGAACGTTTGCTGTGTCTCGATAGCGGGGCTACCGAGATAGCGTCGGAAAAATTGTGGTGGTGTTGCGCTCGATTCCGGCAGCGACAACTCTACTCGAACAGTTCGACGACAGTCGCGTACTCGTCAGCAACGTTGTCCCAGTTGACGACCTCGAAGAAGCCGTCGATGAACTCGCCGCGGGCCGGACCGTAGTCGTAGTAGTAGGAGTGCTCCCACACGTCGCAGGCGAGAATCGGATGTGCGCCCCAGAGTGCGCCCTGGTCGTGTTTGTCGACCGGGACGTTACGCAGTTGCTTGGCAACCGGGTCGTACACCAGAAGCGCCCACCCGCCTGCGGCGGATGCGGCAGCCTCGAAGTCGCCCTTCCAGCCCTCGTAGGAACCAAAGTCCTCCTCGATGCGGTCGGCGAGGTCACCCTCGGGTTCGCCGCCACCGTCTGGGTGCATGTTCTCCCAGAACAGCGTGTGGAGATAATGTCCACAGCCGTTGTGAGTAACGTCTCCCTGCGCAGCGGCCGTCGAGGAAAAGTCCCCGCTCTCGCGGTTCTCAGCGAGTGTCTCTTCGGCGCTTGCGAGGCCGTTGACGTATCCCTGATGGTGTGTGTCGTGATGCCACGTCACAACCTGTTCGGAGATATGTGGTTCGAGCGCGTCGTAATCATACGGCAGTTCCGGCAGTGCTGGGTCTGAGTGTTCTGGCATTGTAATCCCTCTAGTCTTACTCTCGGCTGGCAGTGTAAAAAAGCTTCCCGAGGCGGTCATTTGGGGGCCGCCGCGAACCCAAACCGTCAACTTCCCGCCATCGCTACAGCAAGTAGTGAAGCCAATCAGGGACAGCGTTCACGAATACATCACGCTTGACCCGGTTGCGACGGACCTGCTGGACACGCCGACCGTCCAGCGACTCCGCCATATCAAGCAGTTGTCGACGGTCCGACTCGTCTTTCCCGCGGCAAATCACACCCGCTTCGAGCACAGCCTCGGCGTCTATCACCTCGCCAGCGAACTGGTTGCCCACCTCGACATCGACGCAGACACTGCCACCCACGTCAGGGCGGCAGCACTACTACACGACGTGGGTCACGGGCCTTACGGCCACCAGACTGAGCGACTGATTCACCGCCGGACCGGCCAGGACCACGACGAGATTGCCTGGCTGTTGACTGACCCCGAGCGGCCAGTCTGTCAGGTACTCGAACGCCACGACCTCGACCCCGAACGGGTCGCTGCACTCATCGACGGGCAGGGCCCACTTGGCTCGCTCATCTCGGGCGAACTCGATGTCGACCGGATGGACTATCTGGTCCGTGACGCCCACCACACCGGCGTCCCGTACGGCACTATCGACCACGGCCGACTGATCCGCGAACTCCGTCTGGAAGACGACGAACCCGTCCTCTCGGCTGGCAACGTCGCTACCGCAGAGTCACTGCTGCTGGCTCGGTCGCTGATGAACGCCATCGTCTACCGCCACCACGTTCCCCGGGTCGCAGGCGCGATGCTCGAACGCGCCTGCGAGCAGTATCTCGACCGCACCGAGACCGATATCGAGGGGTTCCGCCGACTCTCGGACCACGACCTGCTCGTCGGTCTCTGTGAGACGGTCCCCGAACTCGGCCGCCGCATCGAGCACCGTGACCTCTACAAGCGGGCGGTGTGGGCCGACCGTGGGTCGGTCCCGGCCGGCACTGTCGACGCGAGTTACGACGACGAACGCGCCGCCGAAAGCGAGATTGCCGACTGTGTCAACCTCGACTCCGAGCAGGTCATCGTCGATATTCCGGACCGACCGACGCTCAAGGAATCGGAGTCGCGGGTCATCGTCAACGGCACGAGCCAGCGCCTCGAAGACGCCTCCGAACTCGTTGGCTCCCTCCGCGCGACCGAGCGCGCCCGCTGGCGACTGGGTGTCTACTGTCCGCCGGAGTACCGCGATGTGGTCGGCAGCGCTGCCCGTGACGTACTCGGGATTCGCGGCGAAGAACTACTCTCCCAGTGAGAGCGCTCGGAGTTGCTCGACAGTCTGGTCCCACTCCCCGGAGTTGTCGACAGTTGTGTGCTCGACCCTGAGTGGGTCGAAGGAGCTTTTGACATGGTGATAGATTTCGACATCGGCGTCGCTGATTCCCTCTCGGTCCTGAATACGACCGATTACGACCGACTGCTCGCAGTGCACTCTGACCAGTGTGAACGGCACGCCAACATCGCGGGCGACGCGCTGTGCCTGGGCCCGATGCCGCCGGTCGGCGAAGGAGGCGTCGACGACGACCGACCCGTCGGCGAGGTGTTCGCGTGCTCGGCGAAATACTGTCTCGTAGACGATTTTCGACTCCTCGGAGGTGTAGGTCGGGTCGTCGTACAGCTCTTTGCGGACGGCGTCGGTCCGTAGACGGGTCGCGGGGGGGGGGGGGGGGCGGGGGTGGCGGGCCGGGCGGGCTGCTGCAAAGCGGGCCCCC
>JAQCNR010000159.1 GCA_028274925.1 Halovenus sp. | reverse complement strand
CAGTTCTTCGGCGATGACCATATTCTCGACTGTCGAGTAGCCCGCACCGCCGTACTCGATAGGAATTCCGGAGCCAGTCAGGCCCATCTTGGCTGCTTCGTCGACGACATCGTGGGGATACTTCTCTTCACGGTCGTACTCCGACGCGTGTGGCTTGATTTCGTTCTCGGCGAACTTCCGTACTTCCTCACGAATCTGCTTCTGCTCTTCGGTGAGTCCAAACTCCATACCCGCCCATTCGTTCTGAAGTATATAGGTGTTGTGTCACAATCGCACGCTTCCGGCAGCCATGCGGCTATCGTTCTGCAACCACCGAGCCCACGACGAGTAGGTGGCCGACTGCGCCCGCTGTTCCACCTGTCCAGCCTTCTCCCGGACATCTTCGCGCTCGGGTCCCGCGCTATCTCTGGCAGTCAGTCCTGCGTTCCGTCGACCACCGTTGCCTCCGTTGCTGTGGCGCTGTCTCCGCCGTGTTCGGTCTCGCGTTTGCGGACCTGTGCAGCGTGGACCGTCTCTGTCGCGTCGTCGACGATGAGTACTTCACCTGTCGCTGTCGGCATCTTTTCTTCGAGCGACCCGCTCAGATAGGTCGGCTGGGCGGCCTGCAACGCGTCGACATCCGACTGTGCGGTCAGTCGATGTGAGATGAGAATATCTGACTGGGAAATTCCCACCGCCGGGACCGCGCTGGGTCGCTGGGTTACCAGTACGGTACTCACACCGGGTGCACGGCCGCGAGTGAGTATCCGCTCCAGTGCAGGCTTGGCCACACCCTGAAAGAAGGTGTGTGCCTCGTCGAGCATGAGCCACGGCAATCGTCCACTCTCGTCACGAACTCTCGCCCGGTACACGGATTCGGCCACCCCTCGTACCACGGCATTCATCGGCCCGTCATCGAGTCCCGAGAGGTCGAGAACTGTGAGTTCTGAGCCAGCCAGCGTTGCCGCGTCAAGCCCGTCCGCTGCGTCAAACACTCCCCACGAGTCAGCCATCTCTACGTGGTTGATTGCTGCACGCTTGTCGGCCTGTGTTGCGTCGGACTCGCGGATTTCGGTTTGCATCCCGTCGAGTGAGCGTGCCCGCTGGGCAGACTGCCAGAGCAGTGCACCCGCGCTGCTCTCCGGCGAGAGGCCGAGTAGGGCACACCACGAACGTGGGTCCAGTGAGTTCGGCGTCACTGCGGGCCGGGAGAACACTTCTGTGGAGATATCTCTGGACGTTTCGTTTTCGAGTGTGTCGAAGGCACCCATCGGGTCGACAATGACCGGTGCGATAGCCGCTGTCTTGGCCACCTCTTCGGCGATGACACCCATCGTGTAGGACTTGCCGTAGCCGCGCTTGCCGACGACGAGCACTGCGTGTGGCTGGTCGACGTCGAGATACAACGGTGCGCCCGCGCTGCCATCGAGTGCGCGGTAGGTTCCGAGTTCTCCGGTCGGCTTGCTGTCGATTCCGCCACGACCGCGACCAATGACGAAACTCACGGGCAGCACTGCCTCGTGTTCGCAGAAAAACCTCCGGACTCAGACTTTGATCTGCGTGGCGATGCTCTCCCGAATAATCGTATCACAGTAGACACAGCGGACGCCGTCATCGAGCACCTCGAACTGTGTGTCGATGGGTTCGTCTTCGGCCGTGATACAGTGCTGGTTCGGACATTCCAGCACGCCAGTAACCGAACTCGGACGCTCGACGCGGTTTTTCTCGACCACGTCGTAGCCGCGGATGATGTTGATCGTCGCCGCCGGCGCAATCAGCGAGAGCACGTCGAGTTCAGACTGGCTCAGTTCTCGGTCTTCGACCTTGACCACGTCTTTGCGGCCCAGTCGGTCCGAGGGAACGTTCATCCCAACCGAGACAGTCTCGCCGCGACTCCCGTTGATGCCGAGGATAGCGAGGACGTTGAGTGCCTGCCCGCCGGCGATGTGGTCGATTACAGTACCGTTTTCGATCTTGCTCACGCGGAGTTCTTGGTCGGTCATTGGCCACCACCTAACAGGAGGTCGAGCAGCGCCATCCGTACTGGCACGCCGTTGTGGGCCTGCTCGAAGTAGGTCGCGTACTCGGTATCGTCGATATCGTGGGCGATTTCGTCGACTCGCGGGAGCGGGTGCATCACCGTCAGTGAGTCTTTTGCCATTTCGAGGGTTTCGGCGTCAATCTGGTACTCACCAGCAACCTTGCGGTACTCGCTCTCGTCGGGGAACCGCTCTTTCTGAATGCGCGTCACGTACAGCACGTCCAGCGACGGAAGAATTTCTTCGAGTTCGGTGTGTTCTTTGATCGACGAGCCCTGCTCGTGCAGGTCGTATCGGACGTTTCGAGGGAGTTTCAGACTCTCCGGACTGATGAAATGCTGGCGCGTGTCGAAAGTCGTCAACGCGTACGCCAGCGAGTGGACCGTCCGACCGTATTTCAGGTCACCCATGATCCCGATGGTCAGGTCGTCGAGCCCTGCGTTCTCCCGAATCGTGTACAGGTCCAACAGCGTCTGTGTGGGGTGCTGTCCAGCCCCATCGCCGCCGTTGATCAGTGGAATATCAACGAACTCGCTGGCCATCTGTGCCGACCCCTCCTTTGGGTGGCGCAGCACGACTGCGTCTGCGTACCCCTCGACGACGCGGACGGTGTCGGCCAGACTCTCGCCTTTCTGAACGCTGGAGGAGTCCACTGGCCCCATGTCGACGATGTCGCCGCCGAGTCGTTTGATGGCCGCGGAGAAACTCATCTTGGTCCGCGTACTCGGCTCGAAAAACATGAGCCCGAGTAACGCCCCCTCGTGGCGGTCAGCGTAGGCCGCGGGGTTTCCCGCAATCTCGCCCGCGCGGTCCAGCACCGCCTCGATATCGCTCCGTGAGAGCTGTTTGGCACTGGTAATGTGGTCGTGACGCATCGGTCGGATTGGGGACCCGGACCCTCTTCAATCTCCCGAATACTAGTCTAACCCAGAATGCTCATATGATACCAGACCGTACTAGACATCCCGATGAACAGCGGTGACTACGACTTCTGGCTGCTGGACCTCGACGGCACGCTTATCGACGTCGAACAGCAGTACATCTATGACGTGATGAACACAGTCGGCACGCGATTTGGCGTCGGCTTTAGCGAGTGGGATGCCGAGCAGTTGTGGTACGGCCCGAGTCACTCCCGGGCAATCGTGATGGACCGTCACGGAATCGACCCCGAACCGTTCTGGGACGCATTTCACGAAATTGAAGCTCCAGAGCGTCGTGCTGCCGCCTCACACCTCTATCCCGACACCGAACCGTTCGTCCAGGCAGTTGATGCTCCGGTTGGCCTCGTGACCCACTGTCAAGAGTTCCTTACGGGACCAGTCCTCGAACGACTCGGCATCGCCGACTGGTTCGACACCATCGTCTGTTGTTCTGACGAAACGGGCTGGAAACCCGACCCTGGGCCGGTCGAACTCGCGATAGAGCAACTCGACGTCTCGACAGAAAGCAGTGGCGTCCTCGTCGGCGACGACCCGAGCGATGTGGGGGCCGCCTGGAACGCTGGACTGACTGGTATTCACATCCAGCGACGAAGCCCGAACCGTGTCGGACAGTGTGTGCGCGGTGACCGCCGTATCGACTCACTCACTGAACTGCGCGAGCACCCTGCCTGACTCAGTATTTTCGCTCGTCGGCAGAGAGCTCCAGCGCGTCGTAGAACGACTCGTCGACACGGTTGCGCTCGGAGAGCCAGTTTTCGTACGTTCCACGGTCTTCGGGGTAGGCTTTGTACACGTCTTCGTAGTCTCGGACGTAGTTTCGCGTCTCGATGACGCCCGTAATCGACTCGTACAGTTCACTCGCTGTGACGCCCAGCGCCTCGAACGTTCCCGAGCGATACTCCGTAACGAGGTGTTTCAGGACACCGGCACCGACGAGCGCCTTCGAGGTGAGGTCGGAGACGTTCGTCTCCGTTCCGACGATATCCCGGATTTCGTCCTCGGGGAGCAGTGCGGCGACGGCCCGGAGAATATTGACATCGATAGTACTGCCGGCAACGTTGTAGGCGTCGCGGGAGGCAAGCATCGCCGCTTCGCCGTGTTCTCGGTAGAGCCAGCGGTTGTGCTCCCACAGTCCATACTCGGTCAGGTCGCCATCCTCGACAGCCATTGCGGCGGCCCGGCCTGCGGAGTAGCCCGAGAAGGC
>JAQCNR010000150.1 GCA_028274925.1 Halovenus sp. | reverse complement strand
TCCCTCGCGGGCGGTGAACACGCCGGCCGAGCAGCCTGCCGGGCCGCCACCGACGATCACGACATCGTGGTCGTGTTCGGTCGCTGTGGGCGTGATCACTGTGCCCATGATTAGCTGCCTCCGTTGATAATGTCCGCAACTTCCTGTCGGTCGAATAGCTGTTCCTCTGCTGGAATTTCGGGATACGGTCCCTCCTCGTAGCTCGGCCACTCGCCGAAAATATCGGGGTACAGCTGCTTTGCGGTCATCTCAAGCTGGAAGAGGTTCAGGATCGGTCCCTGATACCTGGCTCCCTGTGCGTAGACGCGGTCGTTCTGGACAGCATTGACCTGCGAGGCGACGGGATCGTCGCGGAGAGCCTCACGACGGGCAGCCATGTCGGTACTGGGTTCCATCCCGCCGAGGTGGAGGATGACATCGGGGTTCGCTTCGAGCAACACTTCGAAGTCGATGACCGTGTTGTTCTTGACCTCGCCCTCGTAGGCATCCTGCGGCCCGAAGGGCCGTACATGTGAGTTGAGGAACCCTGGCTTGTCGACGAGGTAAGTGTAGATCTCGGTGATGTCGGCTGCGGCAATCATCACTGCGGTCGGTCGCTCGGCCTCCGCCGGGAGGTCGGCTTCGATCATCCTCATTACTTTGTCGTGGATCGCTGCCAAGGCCTCGTATCGCTCGCGCTCTTTGAACATCTTGGCGACGATACCGAACTGCTCCCAGAGGCCGTAGTACTCGTAGTCGTCGACCCAGTTGACTTGCGGCTCCTGATGTCTGTCGCTCAGGGAGTTGCCGAACCATGGCGAGATACTCTCGGCGATTTCGTCGAGATCGGCCCGATCCCACGCTTCCTGCACCCCGATCCAGGCCGGGTCGGCCAGATGGACGTCGCTGTCGAGTGCGTAGAGCTTCTCCTTGCTCGGTTTCCACGAGGAGTACAGCCCGGTCCAGTCGAGTTCGACGCCAGGGAGCCGCTCGACGTACTGGTTCCAGAGGCCGTCGTAGTAGTCCGGCGCGTGCATCGCGGTGATCGAGTCGCCATGGCCGAGCGCGAGCGCCATATCAGCGTGGTGGGTCAGCCGCGTAAAGACGGTCTCCGGCGGTGAGTCGAAGCTCACCTCCCCCATCGGCGAGATGGAAACAGAGTACGTGTCGCCGTCGCCGCCTGCATCGTCGCCGGTGTTGCTGGCCTCGCTTCCGCTACAGCCGGTCAGCAGGCCGGCACCGACAACCGTGCCGCCGTATTTAATCGTTTCTCTGCGTGTCGGTGTCGTGGCGTTGTTTTCTCTCATTGTTAGAAGTCTCCGTTAACGATGTTCGTGACCCGCTGCCGGTCGAAGAGCTGCTTATTTTCGGGGAACTCTGGATACGAATTGCCGTCGACGTACCCCGGCCACTCCCCGAACACGTCCGGATAGAGTTGCTTGGCCGTCATCTCCAGCTGGAACAGGTTCATCAGCGGCCCTTGGAACCGAGTTCCCTGGGTGTAGACACGATCGTTTTGGACCGCCGAGAGTTCCTGGCCGACCGAATGGTCATCGAGGTTCTGGCGGAGTTGGCCGAAATCAACGTTAGAGGTCATCCCCCAGAGCGTCAACAGCACGTCGGGGTCGGCATCCAGCAGCGCCTCGAAGTCCACCTCGGCGAACTCGCCGGACACCTCGACATCGGCAAAGGCGTCCACGGCACCGAGCGGCCGGGTGTGGGAGTTGTAGTAGCCGGGAGCGTTCAGCCGGAGGACGAACGCCGACGAGAGGTCGGTTGCGAGCTGGACGTAGCCAACCGTCGGCCGCCCCTTCTCTGGGGGGAGTCCCTCATCAATCGTGGCTAGGAGGTCGGCGTGGATCTCGCCCAGCGCATCGTAGCGTCTTCGCTCGCGGTACATCGCCGCGACCTTTCCGAACAGCTCCCACAGGGTATAATACCCGTAGCGATCGGTCCACTCATCGGGCGGGGAGAGATGCAGATTGCTGTACTGATTACCGAACAACGGTGCGATATCGGTTGCGATATCGTCGATATCGTCCCGGTCCCATCCGTCCCGCGTTGAGAGCCACGCTGGGTCGACGAGGTGGACATCGCTGTCGAGTTCGTACAGCCGCTCCTTGCTCGCGCCGTAGCTCCCGGAGAGGTCGGCCCAGTCGACGGGCTCCCTGTCGAGCGCGCTCAAGAAGCAGTTCATTATCGAGCCGAACCCCTTACCCCACCACATGGAATTGATCGTCCCCCCGTGGCCGAGTGCCAGGGCCATGTCGGCGTACCACGGGAAGACAGTGAAGGCGTCCTCGGGCGGTGAGCCGAAGGTCACGTCGCCGACCGGAGCCATCGAGACCGTGTATGACTCCTCTTCCGGCGTGTCCGTCTCTGCCGTGGTTCCGCTTACATCTGATTCGCCCGAACAGCCCGCGAGTCCGATGCCTGCGGCCGCAGTCGCGCTGTATTTGATCGCATCTCTACGCGTCGGTATCGTGGTGTCGTTGTCACTCACGATTAGATCTCTCCGTTGATGATGTCTGTAACGCGTTGACGGTCGACCAGCTCGCCCGAGTAGGTCTCGGGGTAGTACCCCGTCGCGTACCGTTCGAGCAGGAACAGATGGTGGAGCGGCCCCGAGTAGATCGGCCCGCCCCGGAACACCATCCCGTTTTGGACCGCAGTGAGTTCCGACGCTGTGTCGTGGTCCTGCATGAACGCCAGCACCGTCGCCTCGAACTTCGCGCGGCTCTTGCCCTCGTGGCCACGTATAAGGATCGTGTCGGGATCGACCTCCAGCATCGTCTCGTAGTCGATCTGTCCCCGGTCGGTCGTCGAGAGCCCCTCGATGCCGGTTTCGGCGAGCGCGTCGGTGATCCCGAGGTCGTGGAA
>JAQCNR010000141.1 GCA_028274925.1 Halovenus sp. | reverse complement strand
TCTCACTCGTCGCTATCTGGGTGGTGTTCGTCCCTGCGTTTCTGGTGGGATTGGCAGCGCTGCTACTGCCGGGGGTGTACATCGCCGGGCGGCTCTTTCTGGCGTTCCCAGCTTGCGTGCTCGACGGCGAATCCCCGATTGAGAGCCTCTCGACGAGCTGGGACCTCACGAGTGGCATTAGCCTCAAGCCGTTTGGATTGCTCCTAGTCGCCTTCGTCTCGGCGCTCGTGCTCTCGGTGGTACTCTCGATTATCGCGCTGAGTCTGCTGCTTGCTGGCGGCGCAGACTTGCCGGTTGACCCTGGTACTGCGGCGCCCGAGGCTGCAAACGAGCTCGCCAACCAGCCAGAGTTCCTCGTCGCGACGGCACTCTCGCAAGCGCTCGCGCTGGCCGTCGTCGTCGGTGCCGTACAGGTTGCGGCCGCACGCCTCTATCTCACCCTGAGATACGGCGGCTCGGGTCCCGGTGATCCGACGACCGACCAGTACTGACGATAGCTACTTGGCTCCGCCGCGAGGAGGTCTGTGGGATGGGACGATTCCGGGCATACACAGACCGAGTCCGGACTGCACTCTACGAGTCACTGACTCAGGAGTCAACCCCTAGGGAAATCGCACTGAGTTTCGCCGTGGGGACGTTCATTACGATGCTCCCGACGTTTGGCTTCGGTTTGATTATCTTCGTCGTGCTCGTCCGACTGTTCGGGTGGGTCAACAACGTCGCGCTGTTCGCCTCTGTGCTCGTGTTCAACCCGGTGGTGAAATGGGGGGTCTACGCGGCGAGTTTCGCACTCGGATTCGTCCTCCTCGGTCCGGTTGCGGGGTTCGCCATCGGCGACACGCCATCCTTCGGTGACGGCAGCGAGATTGTCCTTCGTCTTCTCGTCGGCAACACCATTCTCGCTGTCGTCGCGACAGTACTCGGCTACGTCGTTGCATACCGGCTTGTCGTCGCGTACGAACGCCGGTCACACCCGATTCTCGACACAGCCGTCGAAGAGGTAATCGAAGAACTCGAAACAACCCCTGATGGCCAGCCACCTGACGATGGCGACTCAGAGTAGCCTCCCCGCAGTGACTGGACGCACCGAGTGATTTATTATCTTCTGTGATAATCGTATGTTGGGATCGACAATTAGCACACCACCCGAGAAAAACAACTCTGAGGGGGATATTTCCGCTGACAGCTCAGCGTCCATCGTTTCGAACTCCGATAGTATCATCTCTGATTCTGAGTCTGTTGTCGGCGGGTTCCAGAGTGAGGATGGGTTGGTGCGCGTCGCTGAGGGCGAACGCAAACCGGTCAACCGGACCGTGCTGACAGCCGTCACGGACCGCCGGCTTCTCGTCACAACTCCACAGGAGGATGAGTCCGGCGCTGTGCGGCTTCCGTACGAGGACATTGCCTCGGTCAGTGCTGGCGAGCCAGTTCTCTCGGTGACAACGACCGAAGGCGTCGGCCTAGAGTGGTGCGGGAACCCACTGCCCACTGGGCTGGCCGCACACCTGAACTGGATTGGTGGGATTCGGGCGCGGACGCGGACGCTCTCGAACGATGTGGAGCTCGCGGCCGGAACGATACGGACACACGCCGACAATCTCGACTGGGACGATGGATTGGCTGTCTATCGGGAGAGTCGCGACGAACTCGATGCACTTACGAACGATATTTTCCGAACACCAGTTCCCGAGTCGGCGCTGGCCCCGGAGTTGACCGAGATCGAACGCACGCTCGAAACAGCGCACACGCGACTGTTCATCGAGCGTGGTCGTGACCGTCTCGAACTCGGCCGGCAGTTGATCGAAAACGGCGATTACCAGCAGGGCCGGAAGGTGCTCCGGCAGGTGCAAGCCGACCACCACCGAGCGAACGGACTCCGCGCGGCCATCGAGCGCGCCGACGCCTTCCAGTTTGGGACACAGCGTGACCTCGCGGAAGATATCGAGAGTCTGGGCTGGGAAATCGAGACTGTCGCCGCCGAGCCAATTCGGCAGGCCCACGAGGCGAAAATCGCGGCTCAGTCCGCGGAGGACCCGCGGGAAGCCGTCGACCACTGGGAGCAGGCGTTCGAGGGGTACGGCCGTGTGCTCACGCTCGAGTGGGGCAGCGACAAGCGTAATCTCGCTGGCGACCCGGAGACGGTCCGTCCGGAACTCGACCACGCCGCGACGCGACTGATCGACTTGCACAGCCGCCTCGCTGACGACTGCTGGAACACGGGCGCGGACCACCAGACAGCGGGCGAGCAGAAGGCAGCCCTGCAGTGCTGTCTCGACGCCCAGCGCCACCTCGAACGCGCACACGAACTTGCCGAGGAGTTCGCCCCCGACCACGTCGAGACGATTGCGCCGCGACTGGAGACGATGGCCGACGCGGTGTTGCGGATGCGCCACGCCGAACCGGCCACCGAAGACCCCGCCGACACAACGGCAGAGCCAGCTGAGCAGACTGCCGAGGACGCGCCGACGTCTGACGATGGGCTCCCCTCCGCAGCGGAACTCGCTGAGCTCGATACGCATCACGAAATCACGCTCGATTCCGAGCCGTTGGGAGTGGAATCGACCGAGGACGCCGCGCCGCCAGAGCGTGAAGTGGCTCCTGAGACGGAGGAGTCGGACGAAAATACGGACACGGCGGACAACGAGGTTCGGCGACACTGACCGCGGGTCGGAACCGCGGGATTCACGTAGCTTCAGCTCTCCTCATTCGATCGAAATCGTTCAATTGGTAACTCGCTACATTTTCACCGCCCTCAGTCTCCAAATGCTGAGCTTCTGATTGTGGCCGTCTGGCGTTCATATTGGCCAGATAACGACACTCAAGATCGAATACGACAGCTAGATCGTTTCTACTATCTGGCAAGGTTTAAAACAGCCAAGGGCCAACAAGCATTTGCT
>JAQCNR010000131.1 GCA_028274925.1 Halovenus sp. | reverse complement strand
TTCCACGTCGTCGAAGGAACGGTGACAGTCATTCAGGACGGCACCGAGGAAGAAATCGAAGCACCGGGCGTTGTCCACCACGACCGCGGCGTCGAACACGGTGCGCGCAACGACACCGACGAGCGGGCAGTGTTCACCGCAAGTCTCTGTCCGATGCCAGGTTAGACCGACTCCAGCGTCTCGAATTTCAGCGAGACTCTGTTTCCGGTGTCGTCCTCGCGGCGCTCGAAGGTCAACTCGCCGTTGACGATGTCGGTAATCCAGCGGGCAATCCACAGCCCCAGCCCTTCGTTGTGCTGGAGTGGCTGTTCCTCCCCACGGTCGACGATCTCGACGACTTCGTCGGGAATTGGCTCACACTCGTCTTCGACGTGGAGTGCGGTCGTTTCGGCCTCGGTCTCGATTCGTACGGTGACGGGACCGCTCCCGCTCTGATGGTGTATGGCGGCGTTCTCCATCAGTTCAATCAGTGCCACATCGACCGACGGCGGTGCAAGTGCCGGTGCACGGTCGGGCAAGTCCGTCGTCACCGCTGACGATGGCTGTTTGATGCCGAACTTCTCGACGACGAGTGTCGACATCTCGACCAGTTCGACGCGACAGTCCTCCTCGGGTGGAACGTCGAGGTGCTCGTGTGCCTTCCGGGCTTTGTCGGCGAGGTTGATGACTCGCCGCCCGACCTCTTCGACCGTCTCGGCGGCCGTCCGGTAGTTCGGGTCGTCGATTTCCTGGAGGGTGTTCGCGTGGCCGACGACGAGATTCATCTGGTTGCGGATGTTGTGCCGTAGCGCTCGCGTCAGGATATTGAGTTTCTGTTCCTGCTGGACCTCCTGGCGGATGTCCTGGATGCGGCCGACGATTGCGGTGTCGTCTCCGGCAGTCGCGGCGGTCTGCTCAACCCGGACCGGCAGTTCTGTCCCGCCTTTCGTAACGACCCGGCAAAACCACTCGACGGAGTCGTCTCCCGACTCCTGCAACCACTGGACGTGTCGCTGGTGTTCGTCGACTGCCTCGGGGTGGTACACCTGCTCTGGTGACTCGCCGAGCAGTTTGTCGCGGCCGTAGCCGGTCAGTTCAAGCAACGGCTGGTTGACCGTCTCGAACTGCCCGTCTTCGAGTACGTACAGCGCCTCGTCCACCTGGTCGAGTGCCTGCTTGAGCACTGCCGGTTCGGTCGTGAAATCCTCTCTGGTCATTAGTTGGTCCATGGGTCGGCTCCGCCGACCCGACTCTTCGCCACCCTTCTCGCTCCTTACTTAACTGGTATTTGCTAGTTCAATTTACACCCTTCGAGCCGAACGCTCAGTTAGCCGGCAGTAACACCGGTGTCAGCGCGAATTGAAGTGGGTCCGACCCCTACTGAGCGTATGACAGCGCCAACATCGACTCCCGGTATTCACCACGTTACCTGTATCGCGGGCGACCCCCAGCAGAATCTCGATTTCTGGGTGGAAACACTCGGACTCAGACTGGTCAAGCGGTCGGTCAATCAGGACGACCCCGGCACCTATCATTTCTTCTACGCCGACAGCGAGGGCAATCCCGGGACGAGTATGACCTTCTTCCCGTGGGAGGATATGAGTGCTGGCAAGGTTGGCTCTGGGCAGGTCTCACGGACAGCGTTCCGTGTCCCAGAGGGCAGCCTCGACTACTGGGAATCACGCTTCGATGACTACGGCGTTGAGCACCATGACCGCGTCGAGCGCTTCGGCGAAACCGTCCTGCCGTTCCGCGACCCGGACGGCTTGCCGGTCGAACTGGTCGAGACGGAGATTCCCGACGACGACCCCACGGAACCGTGGACGGAGTTCGTCCCAGAATCGAACGCGATTCGCGGGTTCCACTCGGTGACGCTGTGGGTTGCCGACCCACAACCCACGCAGGAACTGCTCGAGACGATGGGTCTAGAGAACGTCGGCACCGAACAGGCACAGGGCGATACACCCGGCGACGAGCGAACACGCTTCGCCGCGGAGGGTCCGGTCGGCAAATACGTCGACGTGTTGCCGACAATCGAAGGCGGCCGGCAGGGCCACGGCACGGTCCATCACGTTGCCTTCCAGACGCCGACCGACGACGACCAGGAGTCGATGCGAACCGCGGTCCGCAAGGAGGGACTCAATCCGACGGCACAGATCAACCGCCACTGGTTCCGCTCGGTGTACTTCCGCGAGCACGCGGGCGTCCTCTTCGAGTTGGCGACCAACGGCCCCGGCTACGACAGCGACGAACCGCTCGCGGAACTTGGCGAGCGACTCGTTCTGCCGGGGAAATTCGAGGGGAGACGCGAGCAAATCGAGTCGAACCTCACGCCGGTCGAGATTCCGCGGGCAGAATCCACGCCAGAGCAGTAACTACGTTTCGTCGACGCGCTTGCCGGCGGCCTGTGGCACGACGTTGCGGTCGGCGTCCTCCCACTCGCGGTCCAGTTCCTCGCCCTCGAACAGATGGTCGAGAAAGACCGCAAGCGAGGCAATCTCAGAGTGTGGCTGGTTCGTCACACCGACGTTGTAATCGGCGTTCTCGTAGACGTCCCACGGCACTTTCTCTGCGCCGACGACGACCAACAGTGGGCTCTCCTCGTGGTCCGCGCGAATCTCTGCCTCGACGTCCTGCACCGGGAGGCCGTACATCGTCAGGTGGACAATTGTGCCGTCCCAGTCTTCGATGAATCCAATTGGGTTGTCAGTCGTCTCGACGGCGAAGGGGCCGCCGAATCGGTCGGTAATGTCCTCGATAGTTCCCTGTTGGCTCGCGCCGTCCTTGGCGAGGACAGCGCGGTCTGCCCCGAGTGCCCGTGCTGTGAGGCCGACATGTGTCGTCATTCGCTCGTCACGGCCGGGTCGATGACCCAGGCGCAACACGGCGACCTCTGGAGTGTCCTGCATGAATCACTCTGAGAGTTTTGCGTCGAGTGTCTCGCGGGCGTCGGCGAGGCTATCCAGTACTTCGCCATCAACGACGAATCCGGGCGTTCCGGGAATCCCGAGGTCTTCGGCGCGGGTTCGGTCCTCGGAGAGACGCTGGTCGTGTTTCCGGTTGGCACCAGCCTGCTGGATTAGTTCCCTGTCGAGGTTCTCCGCCTCCGCAACGTCGCCAAATATCTCTGGGGCACCGTTCTGGATCTGGCTGCCCTCGCTCATCAGCGCAGACTTGTACGACCAGAAGGGTGTGCCATAGGAGCGATACACCTCGCGTGCGGCGCTCGCGGCCTGCCACGAAGTGGGGTCAATAAATGGTAAATCACGGTGAACGTACCGAATCTGTCCCGAGTCGAGATACGCCGAGCGAATCTCGGGAAAGCCATTGGCGTTGTAGTCCTGACAGTGTGGGCAGTTGAAATCCTCGAAGACTTCGAGCGTGATGTCCGCGTCCGGGTCACCGAGCACCGGCGGCCCGTCCGGTGGTGATTCGAGTTTTTCCGGACCGCTGCCCGCCTCTGGGGCCTCGCCCTCGCTGCAGCCCGCGAGCGCGGTGGCCCCCGCGGCGAGGCCCGCGAGGAAGACTCGTCTGGATGGCGGTCGGTCTGTCGTCATAGCCGACAGTTACCGGAGCACCGTCTTGAGCGTCACGACTCGCTCATCGCGAGAGTTTCTCGCCGTCGAGTTTCTTCTTTGCGCCGCTGGCCGCTTTGATCAGCAGTGCTTTGCCGTCGTAGCGCATTTCGACGACATTGTAAATTTCCTCCGTCTCGCCGACTTTGACACGGGCGTAGCCTTCTTCGTCGAGTTCGATAAACGCAAGCGGCGCTTTCTGGCTGCCCAGTGTCACCTCCTTGTCAGCGATTTCGACCTCCTTTTGTTGGGTCTTGCCCCACCGGAAGACACAGCGGTACTGGGTCCGAGAGCTATCGGCCCGGTCGTGGTCGATCCGTTTGCGCGTGTCGAAGTCGAAGCCACAGTGAGTGACCCACCGCTTGAAGTGGGTATCGTCGAACCGCTTCATCGGCTTGCCGCTGTCTGTCTCGCGAGTCCACAGCATATGTGCCTTCGACGGACGCCCGCGAAAGCTCCCAACCTTCACAGCAGATACTTTGGGGTGAGTCAGTAAAAATCATACTGACTCGTTTCCGCTTGCTGTCCTGTCATCTGACGTGAATTCATGCCGAGATTTAACTGTACTCCTCGCGCAATGAGGGTGTATGGCTGCAATCGAGGTCGATGGGCTGCGCAAGGAGTACGGCGATGTCGTCGCGCTCGATGGACTCGACCTTACTGTCGAATGTGGGAACCTGTACGGGCTACTCGGCCCCAACGGCTCGGGGAAGACAACCACCATCGAGATTCTCACCGGCCAGCGCACACCGACCGCCGGGAGCGCACGCGTCCTCGGAACTGACCCCGTTGGCGACCCAATCGAGGTCCGTCGCTCCATCGGTATCCTCCCCGAACGAGAGGACCCGCCGAGTTTTCTCACGCCGCGAGAGTATCTGGAATTCGTCGGCGACGTGCGCTCGCTGTCGGATATCGAGGACCGAATCGAGCGACTCGCAGACACGTTCGACTTTCGGGGTGTCATCGATACGCTGAGTTCGGACCTCTCCGAGGGGGAACGCCAGCGCGTGATGCTCGCGCAGGTGTTTATTCACGACCCTGACCTCGCCTTCATCGACGAACCGCTGGTCAACCTCGACCCGCTGATGCAGGCCGAAGTGAAATCGTATCTCGAAGCGTACTGCGCGGAGGGGAACACGCTCTTTCTGTCGACGCATTTCGTCGAGGTGGCCGAACAACTCTGTACCGAGGTTGGAATCATCGCTGGCGGCCGCCTCAGACTCCAGGGCACGCCCGGAGAGATGGAGTCGGGCCTGCTCGATACCTACGAGGCGAACGTGAGGGAGGAACCGCCACAATGAGCCTGACGACGCGCCTGTTCTCGCGGATGTTCCTCGAAGAGTACCGCCTGCACGCCGAACTGTTCGGTCGCGACCGCTTCCTGCTCTTTCCCGTGATGACCGCGTTGCTGACCGGCGGCGGACTGTACCTGTTCTCGCTGACCGGTAGTTCTGTCGCAACAATCATCGCGGGAGTCCACGCGATCGTCTTCTTTTTCGGGTTGCAGGTCGGGACTATCGGCCTTGTTGGCCGGGACGCGCTCCGGAACGTACTCGGTGATGTGACTTTGCTGGTCTTCTCCGCCCGGACGCTACCAGTTTCGCGGCGACGGTTACTCGGTGTGTTTATCTGGAAAGATATCGTCTATTACCTGTTCTTTTTCCTGACGCCGCTGGTTCTCGGCTTTCTCCCCATTGGCTTGACCGGCGGTCTCTCACTCACCTCGCTTGCGTTGCTGTGGGTCACTGTCGCTGGCACCTTCGCACTTGGAACTGCAGGAAGTCTCGCGCTCGCCGGTATCGGAACACGAAGCAAGCTTGCACTCGTCGTCATCCTCGCGCTCCTCATTGTGGGTATCATCCGCGAGCCGACGACATTGGTTGGATTCACGCCGTACGCGCTCTATCTCCAGCCAACGCCGACCACTGCCCTGACGAGTGTCGCCGTCCTCGCTGGCGCGCTCGTTGCCGGGCCGCTGCTCTTTGCGCCGAGTGCCAGCCGCTCGCTCCGGCGAACCGACGCGGGGCGCTTTCGCTGGCTGCGCTCGGTCACTGACGTCTACACGGCCCGGTCACTGCTCGAAGTCAGCCGGTCCAGTGGCTCGGTCTGGAAGGTGGGTGTCTCCCTCGGTGTGCTGTTCGGCGTTGCTGTGCTCTTGCTCGAACGCCTGGCTGCGGCGACAGCTATCTCTCCCTCTGGTGGGATTGCCTTCGGAACGCTGCTCGGTCTCGGCACGTTCACAACGTACAACTGGGTCACACAGGTCGATGACCCCGAGGAGTATCTGCGATATCCGGACGCTCTCCGGGCTGTTTTCCGTGGTAAACTCCGGGCGTTTTACGCTTGCTCGCTGCCGTTTGGATTTGCGTATCTCGCACTCGGTGGCCTCCGCTATCCGGTAACTGACCTCGCACTCGGCGTCGTGGTGTTCCCGCTGGTGGGGCTGTACGTCTTCGGG
>JAQCNR010000115.1 GCA_028274925.1 Halovenus sp. | reverse complement strand
TTCCAGAACCTGGTCAGCAACGCCATCGACCACGCCGACGCGCCGACGACTCACGTCAGCAGCGAGATTCACGACGACGATGTCGTCTTCTCAGTCGAGGACGATGGCCTGGGGATTCCTGACTCCCAACAGGGGGGCATCTTCGAGTTGTCCAAACGCGGTGACCGCGACGGCGACGGCACTGGGATGTGGCTGGCAATCTGTGACCGAATTGTCTCCCGTCACGGCGGCGAAATCTGGGTCGACTCCGAAGAAGGTGAGGGTGCGAGCTTTTCCTTTTCGATTCCGCGGACCTGAGTGTCATTAGTCGTCTGCCGGGGCGGCGTCGGGTCGGTACTCTTCGCTGATTGATTTCCACTTGTCGGTGCGGAACCGCCAGTAGTTGATCACCGCTGGCACCGCGGTTTCGGCGACGAACGCGAGATACAGCCCCCACAACCCGATTGGCGCGATAGAGAGTGCTGGTGTGCTCACGCCCAGTACCGGAATCGCCACCGCCCCAACCGACAGCCCAGCAGCGCCGAGATACGCGAGCGGAATCGAGACACAGAACATCCCGAGAAACTGGCTGATGAAGGTGATTCGTGTGTCGCCGCTGGCGTCGAGCGGTCCCGCAGACGCGCCCGCCACACCCTGGAAGATGATGGCGAAACAGGCCGCGTAGACGAGGTTAATCGCAATCGGTATCTCGGGGCTCGTGGGGTCACTCGCGAACAGGACGACAATCTGGGTGGCAAACAGTGCAACCAAGATTGCCGAGACAGCGTAGGTTGCGACGGCAAAGCGGATGATATCGCGGCCGTAGGCCTCGGCCTCGCGTTCGTCGTTCTGTCCGAGTGCCTGACCGACGAGACTGGACGAGGCCAGCCCGAAACCCCATCCGGGGGTGTTCATCACACCCCAGATGCGCCGGGCGATGACCCACGCAGCGACCGTGTTCGCCCCGAAGATATCGAGGATGCCGAGCATCGGGAACTGGAAGGCCGTCCAGACGAGATTTCGCAGGCCAACCGGCGTCCCGATGGCCACGATATTCCGGACCATCTCCGGTTCAACCCACCGGCCAAGCGGCGAAACCTGGATTGGCATCGTGCCGATTATCGGCAGCCATCCCACTGTGAGTCCCACCGCGAACGTCGCGGTGACGACCACATTCGAGAGCACAGTTCCAAGCGCCGCGCCGGCGACACCCCAGCCGAGTCCGAAGATGAAAACAGCGTTGAGGAAGATGTTGACCAGCGCGCCGGTTCCTCGCAGTTGCATCGCAGTGTAGGCGTCGTCGGCGCCAACGAGGGTCCGCGAGCCGACGAGATTCAACCCTGCGAAGGGGATACCCAGCGCGACAATCCGAAGGTAGGTTGTGCCCTGCTGGATGGCAGCCTCGTTGTTCGAGAGCACCGAGATGAACGCCTCGGGTCTGGTGTAAAACGCCGCCGACAGTGGCAGTGTGAGCACGACAGCCAACAGCGTACTCGACCGGACGGCCCGGCCGAGTTCGGTCCACGATTCCGCGCCGTAGCGCTGTGAGACCATCGCAATCGTCCCGCCGGCAACGCCGCCGCCGACGGAGAAGGCCAGCCCCCAGAAGGGACTCGCGAACCCGACGCCGGCGACTGCGGTGGTTCCGACGGCGACGCCGACCATCGCCACGTCGACCGCGTTTTTCGACATCCGGGCGATGCCGGTCAGCACACGCGGCCACGCGAGTTCAGCCGTCTTGCTGGCTCGCTCGCGGTCGATCAGGCCGAGTCTGGCCAGTCCCAGCCCTATCCAACTGATGAGCAACCGGACGGGGTTGGGGAGTGATTTCACTCGTCTCTGTCGAGGTCTGCAAGCACTGCGTCGAGGTTGGGAAGGTCGACTCCGTCCACGAGAATCGGTTCGACAATCTGTTCGAGCGCCTCTTCGACAACGACCCGAGTATAGGTCTCGTTGGCCTCACCGAGCGTTATCTGTCGGGTTCGCGCGCCGTCGAGCATCGCGACGAGCATCGCTGCCGTTCGCTCCGGGTCGACGTCCTCGAAGACTCCATCTTCGATTCCTTCGGTAATGATCTCTGCGGCCGTGGTTCGGAGTAGCTCATCGCTCCGAACGAGCTGCTCACGGATGCGTTCGTTGAACGGCCCCTGTGAGCGCATCTCCAGCAGCGCGAGGTGGAACTGCTCGCGGCCAGTGTCCTCGGGCGTGAAGACGAATTGTGCGAGAAACTCGACGATGCGCTCGGTTGGTGGCGACTCCGTGCGACAGGCCATCCGCTGCTCGTAATCGCCGATGAGGCCATCCAGAAAGGCGACCAGTAAGTCTTCTTTCGTGTCGTAGTGATAGTGTAGCAGTGACTTGCTTTTCTCACTCTCGTCGGCGATATCCTGCATCGTCAACTCGGCGTAACCGTGCTTGCGCAGGGCCTGGTCGACGGCGTCCATGATTGCCTCGTCGGCCTCGCTCATTGACTGACTAGTCAGTCAACGCGAAATAAATGTGTTTCGAGACCGGTCAGTCGTCCGCGCTTGCCGTCCGTCCCGGGGTGCGGACTTCCTCGACCTGTGTGATGACCAATCCTGTCCCCACGGCGGCCAGTCCCGCGGCCAGCGTAAACGGGACGTGAAAGCCGAAACTGACCAGAAAGCCCGACAGCAGTGGGCCGGCCGCGACGCCAAAGCCAAAGGCCATCGTCAACACCGACAGCGTGGTTCCCGACCCAGCGTCGGAGGCGATATCACCGGCGAGTGCAAGCGACGGCGCGAACACCATTGCCCCGGCAACGCCCTGTGCGAAGCGTGCGCCGAACATCACCCACGAGTCGAACACCACGCCCTGAACGGCGGTTGTCGGCACGAGCAACGCCATCCCGATGACGATGAACCGCCGACGGCCGTAGAAGTCTGTTGCTCGGCCAATGGGTGCCTGCAGGAGAATCTGTGCGAGGACGAAGGCGGCGAACTGCAGGCCGAACATCGTCGGTCCCTGGTCGAGACGCCGGTTGACGATATCTCCAAGCGTCGCAAAGATGGCGATTCCAATTGCCATAAAAAACGAGATGACGCCGAGGGTGAACACTGGGTCGAGAACGTGTTTGCCCGTCGGGTCGAGAATGGCAATGCTGGTCGACTGACCATCGTCCCCGGTCGCCTCAATCTCCGGGTCGTCGATGAGAATCGTCACGAGGACGAACGCGAGCGTCGCAGTGAAGGCCGCAAAATAGAACGCGGCGTCGAAGCCGCTGAGTTGACCGACCACCGGGAGGGTGTAGGGCCCGGCCGCGACGACACCGCCGGCAGCGACTGGGCCGACGCCAAAGCCGACAAGTCGGAAGGTGTTGTAGGTGCCCATATTCCCGCCGCGGTTGTCCTCCGTCGCGAGGTCGTTCACCAGCGCGACTGTCGTCGGAATAATCAACGCCCCGGCGATTCCCTGCAACACGCGCAGGCCGATCAACTGCCAGTACGTCGTAACAAACGAGTAGGAGAAACTCGCACAGGCAAGCACTGTCAGGCCAATCAGAACGAATATCTTCCGGCGGCCGGTTCGGTCCGAGAGCCGCCCGGTAAACGGCTGGAGCGGGCTGTTGACGAGACCGAACAGCGAGAGTACCACTCCTGTGAGCGCCACTTCAGTCAGCCCGAAGGTGCCGCCACTGACGAAATCACTCGCGATGAACAGCGGGAGGACGACGATAAGAAAGGAGTTGCCTACCGACTCGGACATCCGCGCCAGCGCAAGCGCAATGACTTGCGGATTGACGCCGAACAGCGTTCTCATTGTCGCTGTGACACCTCTGGCCGTCTCATTGCTCGACGTAGGTGACCAGTCCTTTAGATAGTTCTGGTCCCGGCCCGCTCAGTCGTCCTCTTCTTTCGGCTGTGTCCCCGCCTCGACGCCCATCTCTTCGAGTTCGTCGCCGGTTCCGACTGGCTCGACTGCTGGCTCGGACTCGTCGATGACACCGTCGGTCCAGTTCCCACGACGGAACCAAAGCACTGCCACGATGAACGTCAGCGTGGCACCGATAGAAAAGGCGAGCCAGACGCCCAGGACACCGATGTCGAGTCCCTCGACGGCAACTGCTGTTCCCGGAATTGCAATCGTCGAGAATGCAAGCGCGATAGCCACAGGAATCCGAAATACCCACCGCGCCAGGAAGGACAGCCCCATTGCGACTTTGGTCTGGCCAGCGCCCCGGAACCCACCTTGGATGACCATCGTCCCGCCGAACAGCGCCCAGAATGGCGCGACGACGTAGAGGAAGGTTCTCCCCTCAGCGATGACCGCGGGGTCGTCGACGAAGATTCCCATCATGAGTTCCGGGAGCAACACACAGAGGCCACCGGCAGCGAACAGCAGTCCCATGGTTCCGGCGGTTCCGACCCAGACGACCCTCGCTGCTCGGTCGGGTGTCTCCGCGCCGAGGTTCTGGCCGACACCCGTCGCTGCTGCCTGTCCGACGGCCCCCGCGACTGACCACGACACAGACATCAGCCGAAGGCCAATTCCGTAGGCAGCGATGGCGGCCGTTCCGAACGGAGTGACGAAGGCAGCCATCGTCACGGCTGCGAAACTCCGCGCCCAGCCGTCGATTGTTGCCGGGTAGCCGACTGACACGAGTTTTTTGAGCAGCGCCGGATTCGGGACGAGGTCACGGACTCGCAACCGGACGCCGAAGCCACCCTGCAGCAAGAGTCCAACACCGGCAGCGGCAGCCAGCGCCCGCGAGAGGAAGGTTGCCCACGCCGCGCCACGGGTTCCCATCGCCGGGACCGGTCCCCACCCGAGGATGAATATCGGGTCGATAACGACGTTCAGTCCCGCAGAGATGACGACCAGCCACATCGCCGTTTTTGTGTCGCCGGCCCCCAGCAGCGACGCTCGAAAGGCAAAGAACAGGAAGGTCAGCGGCAGCGCGAAGAAGATGACCTCGATGTACGCAAGCGACTGGGTGAACACCGCTCCCTCCGCGCCAATTAGGGTGAGAATCTGTCGACGGAACGTCCACCCAATCGTCGCCAACCCTGCCGAGACGGCAAGCGCAATCAGAATTGTCTGCCCGACAACCCGGTCAGCCTGTCGGTCGTCATCAGCACCGACATACTGCGAGACGAGCGCGATGGTAGAGGCGGTGACACCCATCGCTGTCGAGACGAACAGCCACGTCAGCGGAAACATGAGCGAGACGGCAGCGACGGCGTCGGAACTCACTCGCCCAACCCAGAACATATCCGCGAGATTGTACACCGTCTGGAGAAGATTCCCGAGCACCAGCGGCCACGCCAGAGAAAACATCTTGGGGGCGATAGCCCCGCTGGTCATATCGACTCGTTTCCGCTCGGGTTCTGGCACTGCCGACGGATTAGGCGTCCGAGCCTATCAAACCGACGCCTCAGTCGTCGCCCCGGACTTCGTTGACGATCCCACTGGCGTCGAATCGCTTCTCGGCGACGACGGCCCCGAGCAGGGCACCGGTTGCGCCACCCGTGCTTGCGGGACTGCGCCCAACCAGTCCGCCCAGTGCCGCACCGACTGCGGCGCCAACCGCTGCGTACCGTGCTCGTAGTAGTGCTCGCTTGAGTCGTGCTTTTGTCTTCATAACAGCACAGTACTTCTCAGCTAGCATATAAAACAGTTGGGCACGGAACGGCCGGCCGCAACGCTCTCAACCACTCGCGTCGAACGATATGTATGCGACGGCGGACGCTGCTGACTGCGATTGGCGCCGGGGCCGCCACAGCGGGCTGTCTCGGTCTCGCTCTCGCGAGCAGCGAACACCCCTTCGCCGGCGAGACACAGACGGTCCAGGTGCAGGCCGACAGCACCAGCCCCCACGACCTCAGCGCGCTCGCGTCGGCAGCGCTCTCTTTCTGGGAGGACAACAGTGAGCAGTACGCCGGCTTTACCGTCGACTTCGAGGTTGGCGACGACGAACCGGATATCGTCATCACGTACAGCGACAGCCCGGCTGGCTGTGAGAACGTCCCCAACTACAGCGACCAGGTGCTCGGCTGTGCGCCCGTGCTAGAAGTGGGCTCTGTGCCGCGGCGACCGGTCGTCGCCCGCGTTGTCGCCGGCGCTCGTCCCCCCGGCGCAATCCGCGTGACGACCGAGCACGAAATCGGCCACACGCTCGGCCTCGACCACGACGACCCGCCAGCCAACGTAATGTCGAACCGCCCGGAGGACCGCATCCCCGAGTACGCTCGCCGCGTCGACATCTGGGAGACTGTCCGCGACATCCACGACCGCGCCAGTGAGGCCACGCCGGTCCTGAACTACGGAATCGAACTGTACAACGAGGGGGAAGACGAGGCGGCCTCGCTGGCACTGGAAGCGGTCGCAACTGACTACCAGGGCCTCGTCAACGACCTCGACGTGGCGTCGAGTGAGATCGACGCACTCGAAGCCAACGTCGACGTGGAGACGGTTGCCTTCGAGACGCTGCGGGACCTCTTCGACCGACTGCGGCGTCGACTCGTCACCGCCGTCGGGCTGGCGACTGCGCTGGCGGCGAGTGCTCGCGGGTCGGGCCAGCAACAGCAGGCAGACCTCGACGTGGCTCTCGAGTACGCGGAAACATTCAACAGTATCGAGGTGATTCAGCTCCGTGACGTTGCGGTTGCGCTCGGGCTCATCCGGGCGTTCGACGCCGAAGAACCAGTTATCGAATCGCCCGAGACGCCCACAGCGTAACTAACCCCGGTACCGGAAGGA
>JAQCNR010000098.1 GCA_028274925.1 Halovenus sp. | reverse complement strand
TGGGTCGGGAGCAGACGATGTGGCCCGACAGGTGAGCCGACTGTGACTGAAGAGCCAGCATACCGAGACCGGACGCTCGAAGTGGCCTGCACAGAGGAGTCAGTCCTCGCCCTGTTGAGCCAGCAGTCGAACCCGCCAGCGGTCGAGGGAACTGTTGTCGACGCTCCCGACGCCTCCCCGCCAACGACGGACTGTCTCGTCGTAACTGACCCGAGCGACGTTCTGGGCGAGCAGTCGCCCCCGACAGTGTTGCTCACACGTGCGGACCCGATGGATATCGGCCGTGAGACGCTGACTGCGGTGGAGACGATTGTCCAGCGTGAGCGGTCGGACAGTATCGAGCGACTCGCTGAGAAAATCCGTACCGTTGCCAGCGACCCGGTGTCGGCTGTGCACGTTGCGGACGCACCCGCGCTGACGCCGCCGATTGCCGCCTTCATCGTCACTCCTGACGAGACTGTCGAGTGGTCGAGTCACGACCCGGCGGCGATATTCGCTGGCGAGTTGGATGAGTCTCGACCTGACTCGCTGTACGAGTGGCTCTCCCAATCTCTCGCCGTCTCGGCGGGGTCGGTGACAGAGCTACTCGAAACGTCTCCCCCACCCACCGAACAGACCGGCGGGCTGGTTACCGTGCCTGGGGCGGACGGCCACCGGCAGTATCGTCACGACAGTTACCAGTTGCCGAGTGGCAACCGCCTCGAACTGTTCGAGGATGTCACCGCTGAACTGGCCCAACAGGACCGTCTCGACAGACTGACCGAACTCGTCGAGAACACACAGGACGGACTGTTCGTCCTCGATACCGACGGGGCAGTCTCGCTGTGCAACCAGTCACTTGCAGACGCGCTTGGCTCTGAGCAATCGGCACTCGAAGGCCGACACGCGAGTACACTTTTTCCGGACCACGCTTACCCCTCGGTTCGAGAGCGCCTCCGGTCGGGACTGGCCGCAGACCGCGACGGTGTCGTCATCGAGACGGCGCTCGAAACCAGCGACGGCGACTCTGTCGACGCGGAGATTAGCCTCTCGATTCGGCGTGACGCCGACGGGCGCTACGGTGGTGTGCTCGGCGTCGTTCGCAATATCTCGGCTCGGAACCAGCGCCAACAGGAACTGAAACGCTACGGTGCCATCATCGAGGCGGTTGGCTCGCCGCTCTGCACGCTCGACGCGACCGGACAGCTCCGGTACGTCAATCAACAGTTTCGCGAGCGGTTTGGCGCCGATACACTCGACCTGATCGGCGAACCCCTCGACAGCCTGCTCGGGGACACGGAAGCCGAGCGAGTCCAGTCGGCACTCGACCGCGTCGTCGACGGCGACAGGGATACGACAGCGTCTCTCGAAGTCGAAATCACGCCACAATCTGGCCCGCCCGTCCCAACAGAGTGTCGACTGGCGCTGTTGCCGCCGACCGCCGAAGAGCCGGACGCAGTCGTTGCTGTCTTCCACGATATTACGCGGCTGAAAGAGCGCGAACAGCGCCTCTCGAAGTTCGCGAGCGTGGTGAGCCACGACCTTCGGAATCCGATGGACGTTGCGCTTGGCCGTGCGGAGATGCTGCCCGAAATCGCCGACGTCGAGCCACAGACCGAGCACCATCTTGACGATATTTACGAGTCGCTCAAGCGAATGGAACGGCTCATTCAGGACGTACTGACGCTCACTCGCCAGCGCGACGAGCCTGTCGAGACGAACCCGGTGGCACTCTCGGACGTTGCCCAGGCGGCGTGGGACAACGTCTCGACAGCGGAGAGTGGCCTGCAGGTCGAGGCTGAGACGGATATTTTGGCCCACCAGAGTCGACTGCTCAGACTGTTCGAGAATCTGTTTCGCAACGCCGTTCAACACGCAGGGCCGGATGTCACTGTCCGCGTTGAGCCACTTGAGACGGCCACCAAGGCCGGCTTCCGAGTCTCCGATACTGGCCCTGGAATCCCGAAGAACCATCGCGACCAGATATTCGAGGACGGATTCACCACTGACGGCGAAGGGACGGGGCTGGGACTGGCAATTGTCCGCGAGATTGCCCACGCTCACGGCTGGGAGGTTACCCTCGCCGAGACGACTGGCGGCGCCCAGTTCGAGTTCAGAGCTGTTCTGCCCGCTGAAGATTAAGAGCGCAGGTGGCGGCTGATGATATCTTTCTGGATCTCGGTCGTTCCCTCGTAGATGGTCGTCACTTTCGCGTCGCGGTAGTACCGTTCGACATCGTACTCCTTCGTGAAGCCATAACCGCCGTGGATCTGAATCGCCTCGCTCGTGACTGACTCGGCCGTTTCGCTGGCGAAGTATTTCGCCATCGACGCAGACAGCGGGTCG
>JAQCNR010000096.1 GCA_028274925.1 Halovenus sp. | reverse complement strand
CAAAAGAGCGTTCCGTCCCGTTTAGAACAGCGAGGTCACGACATCGGCGAGCGAATTTACGACTGTCTCCCAGACCGAAAAGCCAGTCGTCACTGCGAGCAGTGTGTCCGCCGCGAAGAAGGCGAACAGCGCGGCACCGAACATGTGTGCTTTCCGCACGTCGAACCTGTGTGAGAACGTGTGGAAGAAGTAGGCGTTAGCGAGGCTAACTGGGATGATAACGAGCATTTCGCCCAGCCAGATACCAGGATGTGCGCCGTAGCGTGCGGCCAGCGTAATCGTGATGAGTTGGGTCTTGTCGCCGAACTCGCCAGCGGCCATCATCACGAAAATCGGCAGGAACCCACCGAGAACGTTCGGTACCTCTCGGCCGAACAGCGTCACGTCGAGGTCGTGACCAACCGCGACGTTTCCGCCGTCAGTTGTCACTGGTTCCTCGCCAGAGTCGGGCATCGACCGCCACAATAGCACCGCAAAGACAGCGAAAAGGACGACAGTAATCAGGTCGAGATACACTCCCGGAATCACGCTCTGCAGGGCGTTCCCGAACAAAATTTCGAGTGCTGTCCAGCCCGCAAAAGCCGTTCCTGCGGCGGAGACGACGAGCAACGGATGATACCGTGTCGACAGACTCGCAATAATAAACTGCACCTTTTCGCCCGGCAGGACTGCCAGTTGGGCCCCGGCGGCGACGACGACAACCGTCAGCAGATCAGCCATGCACGCTCACTCCGATACCGACGCTCACTACAAATGTTTAGATAAGTCTAATTTGTAAATCTTTCGTTGCCAAAACTGTTCCACGCGCACGTTGTGGACTCGGTGCTGGCCTCGACGCTCTCATAGACCAGCCGCTGGGAGCGGGGTGTGGCTGCCAGTCGACTCTGAGGCGCTAGACGCCGTCGAGAGTTTCGCGGTAGGCGCTCAGTTCGTCACGGGCGTCAGACATCGTCGCAGCGACGTTGTCGGAGACGTCAGATTTGACCTCGTTGATCGCAGCCTGAATGCGTGCGATTCGGCCGTGGTCGGCTTCACTGTCGCTCTCAGCGAGGCTCGTAAGCTGGTTTGCAAGTTCTGAGAGGCGCTCGCTGGCCGCTGTATTCTCCGTGGCTGCGGCTGCTGATTCGAGATGGTCGCTCGCAGTTGCGAGTTCTTCACGTGTCATATGTGACACTGTGATACGACTATGAAAATAAATTGCGGTGCGTGGGGGCGACCTGTCCGGTGTCGCCGAGCGGTTCTTCCGGGTCGCAAAACCACCGGCACCCGGGGACTTAACAGCCTACCGCCGTGAGTAAATGGTAATGACTGACGGAGGTGACGGTGCCCGTGGAGAAGTTGAAGGGGCCGGGGAACTCGACAACGACTCGCTCGCCTCGTCCCGGGCTGACGGCTCGGTTGCCGAGAACGGACAACAGTCCTCCGCGGCGAGTGGCCACCAGAGTGAATCCAACTCGGACGACGAGCAGACGGGCGCGGCCGATTCCGTGCTGGCCGAACCAACCCGGTCACGACTGGTGAAAGCCCAGGCCCGCACCGCAGAACTCGAGCGTGGGCCGATAACCGAGTACACGACGGACCGACGCTCGCTGGCCGGCGCGGTCCGCGTCCAGTGGGGTATTCGGACGACGATTTTTGCAATTATCGTGGGGCTGATTCTGGCGGCTATCCTGCAGGCCTTCTCGGCGCCGCCGGTGTTCGGACTGGCGGCGATAGGGCTGTTGCTTGGGATTGGACTCGTGTGGGTTGTCCTGGCCTATCGTGTCTGGGTCTACCAGATTCGTGAGGACTCGCTCTATCTCGAACGCGGTGTCATCACCCACGTTCGGACGATTGTTCCATACGTCAGAATCCAGCACGTAGACACGAGTAGAAGCGCGCTCGAACGAGCGCTGGGGCTCTCGACACTTGTCGTCTACACTGCCGGCTCCCGCGGTGCAGACGTTTCCGTTCCTGGATTAGAACCACAGGAAGCGCGTGACCTGCAGCAACGGCTCAAAGAACTTGCAATCGAAGCTGACGGCGACGACGCGTTATGAAACTCGACTACCGCTCGGTCCCGTACCGGATACTGCAAAACGCAACCCGTATCGCCGGGTTTCTGGTCATCGGACTCTTCACCGGGAGCAGCACGGGCGCTGCCTCCTTACTCGGGTTCCTTCTGATTGGGCTCGTCCTCGTGGGCCTCTGGGAATCCGCTGAGGTGAGAGTGTACGAGTATCGCCTCGACGCCGATACGTTCGATATCTCCTCAGGTGTGGTCTCACGCCGCGAGCGTGAGATTCCGTTCGACCGCATTCAGAACGTCGATATCGCACAGAACGTTCTCCAGCGAGCGCTCGGCATCGCGGAAGTCCGTCTGGAAACCGCAGGTGGCGGCGGCGAGTCAGAAGCTCGCCTGCAGTACGTGAGCCGTCAGGAAGCAACTCGCCTCCAAGAGCTCATCAGCAAGCGCAAACGTGGTGATGTTAGCGAGCGTGACCCCGGTGCTAGTAACGATATTCTCTTCGAGTTGGACCAGCGCGAACTCGGTATTCTCGGGCTCACCTCGGCCAATGCTCGGCTGTTTGGACTCGTCTTCGGACTGTTCGTTATCGTCTCTCCGGTTGCTGCCGAACAAATCTCACCGCGGCTGAGCATTCTCCTGTTCTTGGGTCCTGCGGTTGCCGTTGCCGGGCTGGTGTTACTGTGGGTTGCCTCCGGCGTACAGGCAGTGCTTCGGTACTACGGCTTTCGGCTGTATCGCCACGACGAGGAACTCAGGTACAAACGCGGGCTACTCCAGCAGTACGACGGCACGATCCCACTCTCGAAGATTCAGACGCTGATGGTGCGGGAGAACCTGCTCGCGAGAGCCGTGGGCTACGGCAGCCTCTCGATTGAAACCGCTGGCTACGCTCCCGGACAGGACGACAACGTCGAATCGGCCGTTCCGATTGCGAAACTCGACCGTGTCTTCGAGTTGGCCCGGACCATCGAGGAGATCGGGGAACCGGAGTTTACCCGCCCCCCAAAGCGAGCACGTCTGCGCTACGTCGCACGGTACACTATCATTGTCGGACTGCTGACCGCTGTTGCCGGTGGCATCCACCTCTGGACTGACGCCGTTCCGTTCTGGTTCGCCGTCGCCGGAGTGTGGGTGCTCGTGCCCCCTGCTGCACATCTCAAGTGGAAGAATATCGGCTACTCAGTCGGCGAGAGGTACATCATCAGCCGCGTCGGATTCTGGACTCGGCGGACAACTATCGTCCCGTACTACCGTATCCAGACCGTGTCGAGTTCGCAGTCAGTCTTCCAGCGTCGGCGTGACCTCGCGACGCTGACCGTCGATACAGCAACCTCGGGCGGGTTCTGGGGTGGTGACGCGGTCGTTCCCGATATCGACAGCGAATTGACTGACCAACTCCGCGAGCAGAGCCACGATAGCTTCCAGCGTTCGATTGTCGAGCGCAAATCTCGACGCGCACGCTCGACCAACGCCACCAGCGCAAACAAACGCGACTCCGAGCCACCAGTCGCTCCCGAGTGACCACAGTTCTTCGAGAACGCACCGCGTGAGGAAAGTGTGCTTCAGTCCAGTTGGTCGACAAGTTCGTCCGCAACGCCGGTGTAGCCAGCCGGTGTCAGTGCTTGCAGGTCCGACCGAACCGAGTCCGGGACATCGAGGTCTGCGAACAACTGCGTGAAATCATCCAGCGTTACGTGCT
>JAQCNR010000020.1 GCA_028274925.1 Halovenus sp. | reverse complement strand
CTCGTCACCATACCGTCGAAAGTAGCCCGTGTTCGCGACTTTCGTGATGTTGATATCGAAGTACGGAGACCGGTCTCCACCAGAATCGACCATACCAGAGTCAGACCCCACGGTGTCGAAATCGACGTTATCTGGGCCCGACCCGGGGGCAAATCCACTGGGATTTACTTACAGCATGCCGGAGAAACTACCGTCACAGGCCCAGTTCTGGGGGATTCGAGAGCCGGAACTCCGCGTCCTCGCCTCGTCGTCGTTGCAATTCCGCCTCCCGCTGCTCCTGTTTCCACTCAGCGAACTCACTCGCGTACGTCGCCACAGTCTCGAGCCGTTCTGGGGGCTGTTTCTCAAGCGGCTCGCGGAGGTACTTCGGAAGGTCTGGAGCCGGCGGTTTTCCGGGAGCATCTCCTGTCATAGTTACCCCACACGTCTGGAAGCGTATCAGCTCGTGGGGTAACTGTGAACCAAAGCGGGTACTCGATTGCGGACCTCTTGGCGATCATCCCTGCGCTGATGATTTTCCTGGTGCCCACGGCCGGGCAACTGGCCGTGCTGCGGAGCATCCAGATTCTGCGGGTGTTCCGGTTCCTGCGATTGGGGCTGGAAAACAAGCGCGTGTTCAACTACGCACTAACAGCCAGACAGGTTGTCGTGGCGGAAGCGATGACGGCCATCACGATCATCCTGAATCTGCACGCCGGATTCGTCTACGAGCTCGAGATGGGCGTGAATCCACAGTTTCAGCACTTTGGCGATGCGTTCTACTACTCTGTCGTCGCGCTGACGACGACTGGCTTCGGCAACGTCGTCACACAGACACGCCTGGGACAGGCCGTCACGTCGGTCGGATTGATCCTCGCAATCACGATCATCCCCTGGATCGTCTTTCATGATCGCAAGGGCAAGATTCGCGGCTATCGTCGTCTTCCCTACGCCGCCCGCTTCACTGTAGACCGTGTATGCCATCATAACTGTTGATTCATTTTGATGCATCATAAAGATGAGTCAGACAATATAGTTATTTAGTATAGCTATACCGCTGACCTATATTGCTTGACTATACCGATCAGGTATGATTTGTGGCTATACCGAATCGCTACATAGTGTAGTCATCCGGTATATCTCGTCGCCAGCCGACTCGACGAACGGTCACGTAACGGCTACATCGCTAGTCTCCCAGGCTGAAGTAGCTATACTGCATAGCTATACTCGATAACTATATCTTGTAATTATACTTTATTCGATCTTGGACCCTCTCCACGCACAGTTTGCAGTGCTTCCGTAGAATCTTAACCAACACACCGACCATACACTGTCGGCTGTTGGTTAATAACTGTCTGCCTTCGCAAAATAAACAAGCCAACGGACTCCACTTACGGTATGAATCTCACAGTTGACGGCGAGCGTCTCCGCAAAGACATTGAGCGAAACGCAGCGTTCGGAGATGTAGACGCAGAAACCGGTCGGGGACGGACGGTTCTCGCCGGAAGTCAGGCGAACGAACGTGCGCGCGATGCCCTCGTTACCCGGTTTGAGGAGACAGGACTAGACGTTCGCATTGATGCAGTTGGAAATATTCTCGGCCGCTGGCGGCCGTCGTCGGTTGACCCCGACGTTTCACCGGTGGCAACTGGAAGCCACCTCGACTCCGTGCCGGAAGGGGGAATCTTCGACGGTCCGCTCGGTGTGTACGCAGGACTGGAGGCGGTTCGGACGTTACAGGATGCTGGGTTTGAACCTGATAGACCGATCGACGTGGTTTCGTTCACCGAGGAAGAGGGTGGCCGATTTAGCAGTGGACTCCTCGGGTCGTCGGTCGCGGTAGGTGAGAGGTCAGTCGAACAGGCACGCGCACTCATGGACGAACAGGGACGCACAGTTGATGCGGCGCTGGAAGAGATCGGCTACCGCGGGGATGGAGTGGTCGACGCCGGGAGCTGGGACGCGTGGCTCGAACTTCACATCGAGCAAAGCGACCGGCTGGAAGACGCAGGTATCTCTACCGGTGCCGTCACTGCCATCACAGGGATCAATCACTGTGAGGCCAGGATTATCGGAGAGGCAAACCACGCTGGCGCAACGCCGATGGGAGAACGCACCGATGCGTTGGCTGCTGCAAGTGAATTTGTGCTCGATGTCGAGTCGGCCGCTAAGGAGGCGACTGCCGAGAGCGAGACGGCCGTCGGGACTGTCGGGAGCCTTGACGTACAGCCAAACGCGACAAACGTTGTACCTGGGGCAGTCGAACTTGGCGTGGATGTACGCGACGTGGACCACAGCGTGATGGATACGATCGTCGAGCGTGCGACGCAAAGTTTGGCTCGCCTGGAGCGTGAGCGCAACGTCGAAACAGAGTTCGAGCGTCCGTTCGATCTCGAACCAGTACCGATGAGCGACCGGTGCCGCGACGCTATCCACGCAGCGGGAGCCAATTCTGCCATAGAGACGATGGACATACATTCCGGGGCTGCACACGACAGTATGCACGTTGCGAAGGTAACCGATGCAGGGATGCTGTTTGCGCCGTCCCGTTACGGCATCTCTCACAATCCCCGCGAGTGGACTGACTGGGAGGAGTGTCGCCGAGCAACGCGTGTTCTTACCGGTGCGCTAGCGAAACTGACGGCCCAGTAGTTCCTGCTTGCAACCGCTGGTCCTCGTGACACCTCTGTGGCATTAAATACAAGTCACCATGCACGACTGTTTGAGTATGGGATCGGACAAGCAGTACGACGGTTACCGATCGTACGATTACCTTGACGACGAGGACTACACACAGATAGAACTCGCAGATATGTTCTCCGGGTTCGACCCGCACGAGGTCGAACTCACGGCGGACGAAACAGACCGTGTCGAGCAACTGGTCGCGGATGAGACGGTCGTTTCGCTCCACGACCATCCGTTCCATTTCCCCGACGATGTCCACGAGGATCTCTGGGAGTACATTCGCGAGGGTCGAGTACACACGGCGTACGAGTTCCTCACCGAGACACCACTGGACGCCACCTTCGACATGCACCTTGACGGACTCTCCGGAATCCACTCGAAACACGGGTGGAAGTGGGACGACATTGTTCACGACATCTCGATGCGCGCGTGTGACATCGCACACTCGGAGTACGCGCTGCAGTGTGGGTCCGTTGCCGACATCCACCGCGCCCACGACGAGGGGAAGGTCGCGGTCGTCCCTGCGCTGGAATCGGCGGCGATGATCGAAAACGAACTGGATCGTCTCGAACAGTTGTACGGCATGGGCGTCCGGTGTATGGGGATCACGTACAACGCGTCGAACTCGCTCGGGACAGGCCAGGGAGACATCTACGAGCGCGACGGCGGTCTCACCGCCTTCGGTACCGATGCCGTCGAACGGATGAACAAAGTCGGCATGGCAATCAGCACGAGCCACTCCAGCCCACAGACGACACTCGACGTCTGTGAGGTCACAGACGAGCCAATCTTCGACACACACGCACTCGCGCAGACTGGAGGGATGGGCCAGCGTGGCTCTTCGGACGAGGAACTCCAGGCGATCGCCGACACCGGCGGTGTGATCGGTATTCTCTCGTCGACGCACCTGCCCGATCTCGAAACGTACATGCAACACTTCGAGTATCTCGTCGACCTGGTCGGCATCGACCACGTCGCGTTCGGCCCCGACGTACTCTACGGTGATCACACGTCGCTCCTGGAGGTACTGGCCGAGTTCCACGGCGTGGAACTCCCCGAGAGTACGATGGAGAACCCCTATGTGAAGGGCCTCGAGAACCCGACCGAGGCCTGGAACAATATCCCTCGATGGCTAGTCAAACACGACTACTCCGACGAGGAGATCGCGAAGGTCCTTGGCGAGAACGTGATCAGGGTACTCGACGAGGTCTGGTAACAGGCCCACGTCAGGTCGGCATCTCCTCGAGTGCGTTCTCCAGGTCGTACACGACCGCGTTCTGTTTCCGCGTGAGTTGCCGGGTCAGGAAGCGGCGTTCGTCCTCGTCAAGTGTCTCGAACCTCTCTGCTGGGGCGTATCTCGGGACCGGCTGGCGTGACACTGCCGGATCCTGCTCGAACTGCTTTTTTTCGACGAGATTCAGTCGTGTGAGTACCCGCGAGAGCTCTGTGATGGTCCGGTTCGCCGTGGCCGGGTCGATGTCGTCATTGGCGATCGCAGTCTGGAAGCTGTCGAGGGCTTCGACGAGCTGTTCGAGGGCGTCCAGAGTCGGAGAGAAATCGAAGTTGTCCTCGGCAGCATCGTCGTACCCCGCAACTGTCTCCCGGATTTTCTCCGCATTGCGCCGGTGATCGAACGGAAGCACGTCGGGAGTCAGGACTCGGAGGAGACTCACGGCGTACACGCGAATATCACGAACGAGTTCGTCACGCCCTGCTTTGTCGAGTGTGTCTGTCGAGAGGTGCCACGCATCCGAGTTCCCGCCGCACCCACCGACGGTGTGATACCCGCGCTCGTCGCGGATATCCTCTGGAATGTTCGACGAGAGCATCAAAAAGCCGGTGACACCGAGATTGTCGAACGAGTAATCCCCTGCACGAAACGGGAACCGTTCCTGTGACGATGCGCCGGTCACGTCGTCGATCGACTCCGTCACAAGCTCGTGTGCTTCCGGCGTCCAACAGGACATGTCGGTGTACTCCGTCGCGTCTTTCGTCCCAGGGCTGTCCATGTTTACGTGAGCGACACAGTTTCGCGCCAGTTCGACACCGAACTCGTCGGCGTACCAGGTCGACCCGGCGTATCGCCCAGTCGAGTGCCCGGGCCACCACGCGATCCGTAGATTCCGATTGAGTGTGTCGGCCACATCGTCGAAGACGCGCGCTATCTCGAGCATGCCGGCGTCTCCGGTGGCGTTGTCAGTGATCCCGACGTGCCAGGAGTCGTAGTGGCCGTGAAGCAGGACGAACTCGTCGGACTCTACCTCCGTAGCATCGATCGACGCGACGATAACCGGACACTCGAACCAATCGGTAGTCAGGCTCGTCGACAGCTCAGCGGTGACACCGTCATCATCAGCCATCGACCGCAACTGCTCGCCGTCGGGACTGTTCACGTGGACGATTGGCACATCCGGGATCTTGTCCCGCTCGTGTAACTCCGGAACCCCTCCCCAAATTGGCGTGGCGATCCCGTTGTGTGGCTCCCGGTCGTGCTCGTGGATCGCGATGACGCCCTCCGCACCCTTCGATTCGAGCTTTCTGGTCGCTCGGATCGACAGGCTGCCTGCTGCTGTGAGAGCGATCTTCGCCGAGAGGTCGCCGACATCCTCATACGGCTCTGCCAGCGCTTCGTCGGGGTCCGGGTCGTCCAGAAAGCTCGGTCCGGCAGACCCGACGTACTCCACAGGTGCAGTGACTGTCTGTGACGCAGCAAACGATACCGTCTTTGCGAAGTCTGCACTGAACTCCCGGTCCGTTGCGGTGACCGACGCGTCGTGTGGTTGGCTGATATACAGCTCTGGGTCGTACCGGTCGTACGTGACACCAAACGACTCCAACCGGTCGGTGATGTACTCTGCTGCCTCCTTCTCGTCATCAGACCCAGAGACACGCTCCAGTTCCGAGAACTGTTCCAGTAGCGCCCACGGCTCTTCGTCGCTTATTTCGTGAACGACCTGTCGTTCGGTGTCGGACAGCTCACTCTTGTTGGCAATCTGTTGACCCATGGCATATCCCACCAGTAATAACAGTAAAACGGTTAGGTATGCGGCAGCAGACGGTGTGGACTCAATTTGAGCGTCACCTGTGCCAAGGTAACAGCACGGGAGCCCGTTCACAAAGAGTCGCCAACTAGTGTTGCCACCTGTGATCGTGGGATGTCACCGGTACAAAGTTTGTTATCACACCCCAGGTTTTATATTCAGTCGAATCCCCGTAGTTAATCACGATGTCTCAAGAGCCCATGGAAAAGACAATGCTAAACCTATCGGAAGTGTCACGTCGGGACTTAATCAAGACACTCGGCCCCGCTGCCGCCGCGGTCGGGCTTGCAGGCTGTTTGGGTGACGGTGATGAGAGTGGGAATGGAAACGGCAACGGGAACGGCAATGGGAACGGAACCACCACGCCGACGTCGGAACCCCAGATGGGTGGGACGCTGAATACGGGAATGAAAGTCGGCATCGAAACGATGGACGGCCGTTCGGTGACTGGACTCCAGTCGTTCCAGGTCTTCTACAACATATACTCGAAACTGATGCGCTGGCGGCGGGACGGCGACGAGCTCGTCCTCGTCGGAGACCTGGCCACCGAGTGGGAGTACGAGGACGAGACGACGCTCGTCCTCTCGCTGAACGAGGATGCTGTCTTCCACAACGGCGAGCCGGTCACCGCCAGCGACGTCGTCTACACGTTCGATACGCTGTACGACAAGCCAGAGTACACGGCCTCCTTGCTGTTGCCCCAGCAGGTCACCGCTTCGGCCAGAGACGAACACACGGTCGAACTGGATACGGGCGAACAGCCGTTCGCGACGCTTGAGTCGACACTCGGATTTATTATCGGCATCATCAACGAAGAGGCGGACCAACAGGGCGACATGTCCTCGGAACCGGTCGGGTCTGGACCGTTCGAGTTCGAGGAGTGGGTCGACGGCGACCACGTGTACGTCAACCGGTTCGACGACTACTGGAAAGAAGACGAAAACGGGAATCAGCTGCCGTATCTGGACCGGCTCGAGTTCAGCATCTACCCGGACGTCAACACGAAGCTCACGACACTCGAACAGGACCAGCTCGACTGGATCGACCTGCTCCCCCGGCGGGAGGTTGAGCGGGTACGGAACAATAGTCCGCTGGTCACAAAAGACAGTGGGCAGGGAGCGTTCATGGGGATCATTCAGTTCAACCTGACACAGGGGCCGTTCAACGACCAGAACTTCCGCAAGGCGGTTCTCCACGCGATGGACTGGGGAACGATCCTTGATGTCGCGTTCAATGGCGTCGCGTCTCGGGCGGATAATTTCCCGATTCCGCCACAGACCGGCTGGGATATCGACTTCGAGGACCCGTACCAAGGCCAGGACTTAGAGCGTGCAGAAGAACTGCTCGGACAAGCAGATGTTGACCCCACGACGGAGTTTACGAACTACGTCACCCGGGGTGACAACATCCGTATTCAGATGCAAGAGCTGATGCAGGAGATGCTCAACCAGAATCTGGGGATGAACTTCAACCTCCAGATCGCCGACGGGAGTGTCGTGTTCGAACAGCAGAGCCAGAACAACTTCGGGTTTACCGTCTCTGGGTTCAACGGGATGTTCGACCCGGACCAGATGTTCAGTGTGAACCTCCTCGAAGGAGCGTTCTTCAATTACGGGAACTACGTCAACGACGAACTGCAAACCCTCATTCCGCAAGCCAGACAGACCACAGACAGAGCGGAGCGTGAGGAACTCTACAGCCAGATTGCCGAGATATACACCGAAGAAGCCGGAAAGTACTATCCCTACTGGGACCACGCTGTCCAGGCAATGCACCCGCGTGTCAAAAATTACGAGCCGCTCCTCGACCAGGAGTGGTGGTTTGAGCAGGTCTACCTCGACCAGGAAGCGTAATCCCTCTTTTTTTCCACTGACGTTTGCTCGCGAACGTGAACTCTACAGGCAGAACAGGCCGAACACCTTGGGGTCGTCCGAAAGCCGGAGGCTTTCATGATCACGAGAATCTCCGATTCTCGAACGACTTGACCCCGAGGCGATTCACGCATTCAGGACCCAACTCCGTGAGTGGCTGTGCTGGAGACCCTTTACAGCCAAGCACACACCCGTAGTTTTATCTCAGTATGTGGAGTTACCACGAACATGGCATCACTAGCGTACGTAGTACCAGGTGTCGGCCTCGAAGAGCAGGAGCTTCAGCGTCGCGAACGGATTGCAAACGAACTTGTTACCGACGATGTCCAGATTCTGGAGGCCAACGAGGGCCCTCTTTCTATCGAGAGCACAGTTGAAGAGGAATGGAGTGTCATCGGTGTAATGAAACTGATCGCCGAACGGGAGGACGACTTCGACGCGTTTGTCATCGGCTGTTTCGGGGACCCGGGGCTCGCTGCTGCACGAGAGATCACCGAGACGCCGGTCGTCGGCCCGGCCGCGGCCTCGTTTCACACGGCTGTCCAGCTCGCTGACCGGTTTTCCTGTATCACTATTCTCGATTCAACGGAGCCGTTCACACGTCGACTCGTTCACGAGTACGGGTTAGCAGACAGTCTCGCATCTGTTCCGGTCGTCGAAGCGCCCGTCTTGGATATCGACCACAGCTCTGACGCGCTGGTCGAAGATATGATCGCTGCCGGACGAACCGCTGTCACCGAAGACGGGGCCGAAGCGCTCGTCCCAGGCTGTATGAGCCTCTCGTTTATGCAGATCCACGACGAGATAGCCGACGCGGTCGGCGTTCCGTTTGTCGATCCCGTCACCGTCGGATTAGAGACCGCGAGTACGTGGGCTCGCCACGGTATCACACACAGCAGAGAGTCGTACCCGCGCGCCGACAGAGAGAAACTCGAGGGGCTACTCGGCGCACCGACGGCCACGGCAGACGACGATTAGTGACTCTCACGCGCCGTGATCGTTGGCCTTCACCAGGCCACACACGAACAGCAGATGATCGCTCACCTGTCCGAGAGGGACCGACGCTCTCTCGGCACGACAGTCCACCACTATGACCGACACCAACACAGAACACAGCGAACTGCGGGCAGTTCGGACGAACGGAATCTACAACCCAAAACAACGCACCTATGACGCTAATGTCGTGCTATTCGAGGGCGACACAGTGTACGAAACCAGGGACGACATCCCAAACGACGTCCCGGCCGTCGCCCACCACGACGGATACGCGATTCCAGGACTAGTCGACGCTCACTCACACGCGACGATCCGCCCCTGGGAGGGCGACCAGATCAGCCAGCTGGGCGCCGACCGAACGACGGCTACGGTGAAAGCTCTCAACAACCTCTCGACCGACCTCGCGGCCGGCACGACGACGATGCGTCTGATGGCCGAGGAAGGGTACCTCGACGTTCGGCTGGCCGAGGCCGAACAGGCGGGCGAGATAGAGAGCCCGCGGCTCCTGCCGAGTGGCATCCACCTCACACCGACGGACGGCCACGGAATGGTGCATACTGCGACCGACGGCGTGGAGGAGGTCCGTCGGCGGATTCGGGAGAATATGCGCGAAGGAGCCACACACACCAAGTTCTTTGCGACTGGCGGCGTCTCTTCGGATACCGGATCCCCCGGACAGTCTCAGTACTCGCGTGAGGAAGTTCAGATGATCGTCGAGGAGACACACCGCCACGAGAAACACGTGGCCACCCACGCCCACGGCGGGGCCGGCGCCCAGCTGGCGATCGACGAGGGCGTCGACACCATCGAGCACGCGAGCCTGTTCACCGACGAGGAAATCGACATGCTCGACGGCTCCGACCAGTACGTCGTCGGGAACTTCGCAATCGGCTCTCACCCTCGGGGCATCGAGGCTGGGGACGGCGACAACCCTGCTATCATGGCCAAGCTCAGAGAGTCACGCGAGAAAAGCGCCGAAGCGTGGCGCAAGATCTTAGACGCCGACCTGAACGTCGCCATTGGGACCGACAGTATGCACGGGTTCATGCACTACGAGGCCGAAACACTGGTCGAGCTGGGCGCGACGCCGGAACGAGCGCTGAACGCCGCGACCCTCGATGCAGCGCGGGCAATTCAACGAGCCGATCACGTCGGCAGTCTCGAGCCAGGCAAACAGGGCGATCTAGTCTTGCTCGATGACGACCCGACAGGGAACATCGGAACACTCGAGCAGCCGGCCGGTGTATTCAAAGACGGTGTCGAAGTCGCCTGACGGCACCGCCCGACTCGGAGCGAGACATCTGCCCCTAATCCTCTGACTCGGGGGACTCCTCGGCGACGGTAACTGCGTCTGGACGCGCGCCCGCCTCGCCGCCCACCTCCTCCCAGTTGTGGCACGCGGCGTCTCGGCCGGCGAACACGTCCTCTAGTGCGGGATTCATTTCGGTACACTCGTCGGTCGCGTAGTCACAGCGCGGATGGAACGGACACCCGCTCGGCGGGTCGATCGGCGAGGGGACTTCGCCGGTCAGTCGCTGCCCTCGCCGGTGGTCGTCTGGGTTCGCCTGTGGAACAGATGCCAGAAGCCCCTCTGTGTAGGGGTGCACGGGGGCCTCGAATAGCCCTGCAGTCTCGCCCCGTTCGACGATCTCTCCCAGGTACATCACAGCGACGCGGTCACTGAGATGTTTCACAACGCTCAGGTCGTGGGAGATGAACAGGTACGAGAGGTCGCGCTCCCGCTGGAGCCGCATCAGCAGGTTGAGGATCTGTGCCTGGACCGAGACGTCGAGTGCGGACACCGGCTCGTCGAGGATGATGAAATCCGGGTCGACCGACAGCGCCGTCGCGATCGAGACGCGCTGCAGCTGGCCCCCACTCAACTCGTGTGGAAACCGATTGGCGAAGGCCGGATCGAGATTGACCGTCTCGAGGAGTTCTGCAACCCGCTCTTGACGTTCGTCCTTGCTGAGCTCAGTATGGATCTTCAGCGGCTCAGCGACTGTACTACCCACCTTGTACCGTGGGTCGAGGCTCGAGTACGGATCCTGGAAGACCATCTGCACCGACTGCCGGTACTCCATCAACTCCTCACCCGTGAGGCTGTGGAGGTCTTCACCGCGATATCGAACCGTGCCAGACGACGGCTCGTGGACGCGAGTAATGATATTGCCCACAGTCGATTTACCAGCACCACTCTCGCCGACGAGAGCGAGTGTCTCACCTCTCCCAACCTCGAAGGAGACGTCACGGACCGCCGTCACCTCTTGCGTGTTCCCGAACAGGCGCGACACGAGACCGCTGTTCACCGTGAACTGCTTCGAGAGGCCATCGACCTCCAGGACAGGTGCCGTCATCACTGCTCACCCCGTTTGGTCTGCTGTGACTGCTCGCCTGACTGTTCGTCTGTCCCGTTTGTCGTCGCCTCGTACTCCGGATTTTCGGCAGCATCGTAGATATAACACCGGACCGACGACTCGCCTTCGTGGTACACCCGTGGCATCTCGCCGGTCTCACAGGCTTCGCTGCACACCTTCGAGCACCGCGGGTGGTACCGACACCCGCTGGGTGGCGAGCGGAGATCCGGTGGACTCCCCTTGATGACTGTCAGCTCCTCTTTTATATCGTGTGTCTCTGGAATAGATTTGAGCAGGTCTTGCGTGTACGGGTGTTTCGGGTCGTTGTAGATGACGCCGACCGGACTGACCTCGACAAGGTTCCCGGCGTACATCACGCCGACACGGTCACAGATCTCGGCGACAACCCCGAGGTCGTGTGTGATTAGCACTACCGACGTATCGCGGTTCTCGTTGATGTCTTTCAGCAGGTCGAGAATCTGTGCCTGGATCGAGACGTCGAGTCCGGTCGTCGGCTCGTCGGCGATGAGCAGGCTCGGGTTGCACGACAGCGCGATGGCAATCACGACCCGCTGTCGCATCCCACCGGAAAACTGGTGTGGATAGTCGTCTAAGCGATCGGCAGGGCTGGGAATCCCAACGTCGTCGAGCGATTGGACCGCCCGCTCCCGTGCCTCCTGCTTGGAGACGTCCAGATGCTGACGGATCGTCTCGGTTAGCTGCTGTCCGATCGTGTAGACTGGGTCCAGACTGGTGTTTGGGTCTTGGAACACCATGCTGATCTCCCGGCCACGGACAGTCCGCGAGAGCCCCTTTTCGGACATCTCGGCGAGGTCGCGACCGTTATAACGGATCTCACCGCCGGTGATCTCGCCGTTGTCATCGAGGAGGCGAAGGATCGTGTTTGCGAGCGTACTCTTTCCACACCCCGACTCGCCGACGACCCCGAATATCTCGTCGGACTGGATATCGACCGACACGCCATCTACGGCGGTTACCTCGTCGTGTTTCGTTGTGTACGTCACCTCCAGGTCCTGGAGACTGAGACGTGGTTCGCTGCTCATCGGTTCACCTGCTTCGGGTCGAACGTGTCGCGCAACCCGTCTCCGATGGTATTGAAGCCGATCACGGGAATCATGATCGCGATACCTGGGAAGACACTGAACCACCAGGCAGTGTCGAGGTAGTCTTTCCCATCAGTCAGCATTCGACCGAGCGAGGGGTCCGGTGGCTGGACGCCGACACCCAAAAACGAGAGGGTGGCTGTCGTCAGGATCCCGAACGCGAACTGCAGGGTAACCGTGACGATGAGTGGGCCGACAGCGTTGGGCAGGATATGTCGGAACATGATCCGTGGCTGGCTGGCGCCTCGCACTTCGAGACTCTTGATGAACTGCTCCTCACGGAGTGACACAGCCTCACTTCTAGCAACACGAGCGAAAATAGGGGTATAGGCGATGCCGAGCACGAGCGCGACACCCCACTTCGAGGGGCCTAACGCTGCTATCAGTGCTAGTGCCAGTATGAGCGAGGGAAACGCCATCAGCACGTCGACCGACCGCATCAGCAACTGGTCGATCCGCCCGCCGCGGTAGCCGGCAGTCAGGCCCGTGACCGTCCCGAGGATGAACGCCACGACGACACCACTGGTCGTAATCGTCATGACTGTCTGGTAGCCAAACAGCACCCGCGAGAAGATATCTCGGCCGAGGTCGTCCGTTCCGAACGGGTGGGCCATCGACGGACCCTCGAGCACTGCGTTGTAGTTCTGTGCCGTGGGCGAGTACGGCGCGATCTGTGAGGCGAACACAGTCACCAGTGCGACACAGACGATGAGGAAGAGCCCAACTACTGCGAGCTTGTTCTCGATGAAGTTCGCTGCAAACTGCCGAAGCTGTGATTCGTTTCGCTCTGTCGTCTTTTGAGTTTGAGTTGTCATTATGTTTCCTCCTCCATGATCCGCGGATTAAGGAACGAGACTATCAGGTCGGTCAAGAGGTTGACTACCGAGAACCAGACAGCAAGCAACAGCACAGCGCCCTGCACAAGCGGATAATCACGCTGCAGGACGGCTTGAAGGACTGTCCGGCCAAGACCAGGAATCGCGAAGATCTGCTCGACTACGACCGCACCAGAGAGCATATATCCGAACTGCAGCCCGATGACAGTGATGACAGGAATAAAACTGTTCTTCAGCGCGTGTCCGAACAGGACCGAGCGACGACGGAGACCCTTGGCCTTGAGAAACCGGATATACTCCTCGCCAAGCGTCTCGATCATAGACGAACGCATCATCCGCATCGCCACGGCCACAGCGACAAGTGTCATGGTCAACGTCGGTAGTGCCATGTGCCGAAGATTCGCGACGATGTCCTCGGACGGTACGACGTAGCCGCTGACCGGGAACCATCCCTGCCAGACGGCGAAGATTGCAATGAACACGACGCCAGAGAAAAACGTCGGGACACTGACTCCAGTTATGCCGACACTCATACTGAAGTAATCGATTGGGCTGTTCTTGTACAGGGCAGCAGCGATCCCCAGCGGAATACTCACACAGAGCGAGACCAGCAGTGTCAGTAGGACCAACTCCAGGCTAACGAAGAACCGGTCCACGAGGATCGACGACACCGGTCCGTTGAACGAGTAGGACTGTCCCAGGTCACCCGTGAGGACGCCCGTGAACCAGTCGATATACTGGACAGGCAGCGGCTCGTTCAACCCGAGGTCGTTTTCGATTTCCGCGATACGTTCCTCGGTCGCCCGAACGCCAAGCATCGCGACTGCAGGGCTCCCGGGGACCAGATGCACGAGGAAAAACACGAATATAGACACTCCAAAGAGCGTCGGTACAAGGAGCAAAACCCGTTTGATCAGGTACTCGTACCATTCCATGTTAGGGGAATACAGAGTTGTTATTTAAATGTTGTGTCCCGGTGTTCGTCCCTGGTGAACTACCCCTGTGCCAACCCGGACTCAGGTGTCAGAGAGGGATTCGAACTTGGACTCGTCTGGCGATGAATAAGCGGTCGGACTCTGGCTCACGCCCCAGCGTGCCCACATCGCCGCAGTCCCGAGTCCGATTCGAACGGGGTCAAGGAACGGGACGCCGAGTTCGGCAGCGACACGCCCGTGGACCTGCATGAACGAGAGACTCATACAGCCTGGAATGAGTGCCTCTGCGCCATCCTCTGTGACCGCGGCTTGACCGGTAACGACCATGTCATCGACTAGGTCTTCGGACTCGTGATCGATATCGAGCACCGGTGCTTCGACGACTCGTACCGAGGCGAGCCGCTCACGGAGATGGGCCCGGTGTATCTGTCGGCGTACCATCGGCTCGGTTTCGTCGAGTATCGTCAGTACCGTGAACTGGTCTGCTACCTGTGCAGCGGTGTGAAAGGTCGCTGTGGCCGACCCAACAACGGGCTTGTCTGTCGACTCACGAACCGCGGCCAGGCCTGGCTCGCCGAAGCACCCGACGAAAAACGCGTCAAACCGCTCCTCGTTGGCCCTCAGCGACCGGAGAAGCGCCACCGCAGCCCACTGCTCCTCGACAGTTGACTCGACGGACAGTGGCGCATCGGACGGCCTGACCACTTCCACACTGTCCCCGTCTGGAACGAGCTCGTTCGCAACACGCTCACGACGCCTGATTTCGTCCGTAGAGTGCCCCACGCTCGAGAGCAAATATGCTATGTCTACCATACCACTAGTTCACCATGGACCGAAAAAAAGCTATGGCTCTCTCATCTACTTGCTCTCCGTGGTACTCGACAGGTGCCTCGGCCGGGTGCAGCCGAACTCGATAATACCGAATTCGACCAACAACGCGTGCCATGTCGGTGTGGCTGGCCCTTCAGGACCCGAACAGCTCATCATCGAGATCTACGCCGAGTCCCGGTCCCTCCGGCACCGCTGTCTCGGGTTCGATGGTGATGTGTGTGGTCGTCGGGTCCTCCGCAATGAGTGTTGGTTCAACTTCGCAAGCAAGGGGAATAGACGGGATGACAGCGGCAAGGTGAAGAATAGCTGCTGCCTCTAGCGACGTACCGAACGCACTCACCGCAACTGCGTTCAGTCCGTGGTGTTCCGCTGTCTGTGCCATGTGTGCCATCGTCCTGAGTGACCCGGTTTTGGCAAGTTTGAGCTGGCATCCACGAGCGAGGTTGTCCCGTCCAAGCCGCTCGACGTCAGAGAGGTCGTGAACATACTCGTCTGCGTAGACCGGGATGCCGGTGTTCTCCCACAGCTTTTGAAGATCTATGGGTCGCCCGGCGGCGACCGGCTGCTCGAAATACTCGACTTTGTCCGTCTTACTGATAGCCGACGCTGCGCGCTTCGCTTTGGGATACGATTCCCAGCCAGTGTTCGCATCGACCCGGGCAGTCGCGTCTTCTGGCAGCTGTTCTAAGACAGTGTTGATGCGTGCAGTGTCGGCGTCGACGTTGCCTGTTGCCTTGATTTTGAACCGTCGAAAGCCCGCGTCGATACCTGCCTGTGCTACCTCGCGCGCGCGACCGGGTGGAAGGCCTGGGACGGGATAGACACACGGGACGGTCTCTCTGTGAACGACCCCGAGCAGTTCTGCCACAGGGACGCCAGCTCGCTTTCCCTGGAGGTCGAGAAGCCCGAGTTCGACCGCGGCCTTTGCGCCTGGATTTGCTGGAAACTCCGACCCAAAACCCGCCACCTCTCTCGCGGCCTCGATGAGACTCTTGCCCTCGACCCGTGGTGCGAGCCAGTCCTCGGCGAACGACACCATACTGTCGGTTGTCTCGCCGGTGAACCACGGGAGTGCTGTTCCCTCGCCGTACCCCACGAGGTCACTGGTGGTTTCGAGGCGGACAAAGACGTGGTCGGTCGTCTGGTGCTCTTCGTAGCTAACAGGAAAATCGTCGGCAAGCGGGATATCCCGACCGACGACATCTATACTGGTTAATTCCACCGTACTCCCTCCGTTGTTACGGCTACTACTCGAATCTCTCCCGAGCGCATATCCTGTACTGTGCTAGCCTGGCTCAAAAGCGTGTCTACTGTCGTGAGCAGTCGGTAATGCTGCCGGCTGTACGTACGTGGATATGTAGACTGAAACTGTCGGAGAAGAGTCGCTGTGAGCCGGATACTCCGAGACCCGCTATTGAAAGAATTACAGCCGGTAACATAAGTGAGGCTACAGTGGCCCGACCCACTTCATTGCGGTGAGTCCTGCCGGCCCCGATGGTATTATACCCTCACTCTCCGGTGAATGGTCATGCGCGCTGCTCACGTCACAGAACTAGGAGACCCGGAGGAGGCACTGACAATTGTCGACGTTGACCGTCCCGAACCTGACGCGGACGAAGTCAGACTCCAAGTGACAGCCTGTGCACTGAACCGTCTGGATATCTTTGCTCGCCTCGGTCATCCAGACGAAGCGGATGAGTTCCCGAAACAGACTGGCGGCGACATTGCAGGGGTCGTTGACGCCGTTGGAGCGGAGGTCAGAGAGTGAAAACCTGGCGACGAAGCTGTCGTGTATCCAATTGTCTCCTGCGGTGAGTGTGAACACTGTCTCGCCGGGGAACAGACGATGTGCTCGACATACGAGATAATAGGCGAGGATCGGCCGGGTGGACTCGCAGAGTACGTTACAGTCCCCGCCGAGGTAATCGACCCGCTCCCGGACACGATGGACTTTGTAACCGCCGCTGCTTACCCTGTCGTGTACACGACAGCCTGGCGGATGCTGGTCACCACTGGCAATTTGCGCCCCGGCGAGACAGCACTGATCCTCGGTGCGTCCGGCGGCGTCGGACACGCTGCACTGCAGATTGCCGATTTTTCGGGTGCAACCGTGTACGCGGCCACGTCGTCTGATGAGAAGGCGGCAGTCCTCTCAGAACGGGCTACGGCGGTGATTGCTGGTGAGTCATAGCGCAGTTTCGAGGATGGTTTTGAGCGCTTCTTTCCCCGGTTTGCGGAACACTTCTCGACGGAGCTGAAACGCTCGGATATACGGCGTGAGTCTGTCTTTAGAGACACCTCGATGCGGCGAGAGCCACCGTCGCGCTAGCAACGCGTGGCTCTCGCAGGTGTTCACGTGAACGTCTCCATCACCGTACTCGCCGTCGCCGTGGACGACGTATTC
>JAQCNR010000093.1 GCA_028274925.1 Halovenus sp. | reverse complement strand
CTCCAGCAGCGGATGACCAGCCGGTGTAACTGACCAGATAGGCCTCAGGAAAGACAGCCCGGATGGCTTCAGAGAGTTCCTCGTTTCGCGCTGGCTCTCCGGAAAAGACGCCGACGATATCGGGCCGGTCGAGCCGAGTGAGTTCGTCGCGCTCGATGCGGTCGAACTCGGCGACTGAGACGCCGCGCTGGTGGAGCGAGTCTGCGAGCGCAACGTCGTCCGTGCCCACCTGCAGTGTGCCCGGCTGCTCGGAGACAGATTGGGCAACAGTTTCCAGAAGCGAGCCGTCGCCCAGAAGCAGCCGCTGTGTCATACCGGTAGTTGTGGCCGACCGACTAAAACATCCAGCGGTCCGGGCGTTACTTGAGCCTCTCCTGCAAGAACGACGGATGGGCTGCGCTGACGCCGTCGAGTTCCATGATTTCGTCGTTGATGATTTCGCCGAGCGCGTCCCCGTCTGGAGCGCGAATCTCGGCCATCAGCGTGTGGTCGCCGCTCGACGTGTACAGTGATTCGATGGCGTCGAGTTCTTTCAGTTGTCGTGTCACCTCGACATACTGCTCGCTCTCGACGTCGACGCCGACGATAGCGATAGACTGCCCAGAGAGTTTCTTTGGGTCGATATCGGCAGAGTACCCCACAATTACGCCCTCCTCTTCGAGTTTCTGGATATACTTGCGGACGGTCGGTTTCGAGACATCCGCCCGGTCAGCAATCTCCGCGTACGATGCCTGCGCATCTTCCTCGAGAACCGACAGAATACGTTGTTCCGTAGCCTCTGCGCTCATATCATACTCTTTACCACCACCAAAAAAATATCTTCCGAATCCGTAAAGCGAAATCCAGCCGGACGAACCACCCTTCTGCGGGCGCTCAGGTGTGTCGACCCAGCAGTTCGTCGGCCGACCGGTCCCACGCGGCGTCGTCGTCAAAATACCGCTCGGCCAGCGGGTCGGCGGGCATCTCACCGGTCCGGCGTTTCTCCTCACCGTAGGAGAACCGGTTTTCCTCGCGGTAGAACCGTCCGGTCAGCACTTCGCCCTCGTAGAGGCGGTTCTCGGCTTCGTACATCATGTCGGCGGCTTCCCGCCGGTCAGTGACGTCGAAGTCGAACTCGTCGTCCTGCTGGACGTCAGTGTAGGGGACGTACTCCTTGGCGTCCTTGTTCCAGGTCGGACACTGGGTGAGGAAATCGATGTGGGCAAAGCCGTCGTGTTCGATTGCCTCGACGAGAATCTCCTGGGCCTGTCGTGGGTTCGTCGCCGCCGTCCGGGCGATGAAAGAGGCACCAGAGGCCAGCGAGAGCGTCAGCGGTCGGACTGGGTCCTTTGCGCTGCCGCTTGGCTGCGTCTTCGATTTGTGGCCTTTCGGACTCGTCGGTGAGGTTTGGCCCTTCGTCAGCCCAAAGATTTCGTTGTTGAAGACGATGTAGGTCATGTCGTGGTTCTCGCGGGCGGTGTGCATGAAGTGGTTCCCGCCAATGCCGTAGCCGTCGCCGTCGCCGCCCGCTGCGACGACTTCGAGGCCGGGGTTGGTGAGTTTCGCTGCCCGAGCGACCGGCAGCGACCGCCCGTGAATGGCGTGGTAGCCGTAACTCTCGAAGTAGCTGGAGAGTTTGCCCGAGCAGCCGATTCCAGTCACGAGCAGCGTCTCTTCGGGTGTGCGGCCAACTTCCGGCATCGCCCCTTTCAGCGCCTTCAGGACGGCGAAGTCACCGCAGCCCGGACACCACGTCGGTTGTGGCTCGACTGCGGGCGTGAAATCCTCTTTGTCTGCCTGTTCCTCCGTATCGATGGCTGTGAATGCTGACATCTCAATCACCAGTTGCCGGTTCGAGTCGCATGTTCCCCTCCGGCTGGGTACCGCTGTTCATCTCCTCGAACCCGCTGACAATTTCGCGGGGCTCGAACGGTTCGCCGTCGTATTTCAGCAGGCTGGTCAGTTTCGGCCCGAACCGGCCGAGTTCTTTCTGCGTCAGCCCGCGGAACTGTGCGGTGGCGTTCATCTCGACGACCAGACACTCCTCGACACTTTCGAGAAAAGCCGTCACCTCTGTCTTCGGGTAGGGCATCAGGTCGCTCACGCCGAGGGCTTTCACCGACTCGCCGCGGGCGTTGAGGCGGTCGACAGCCTCGAAGACCGTATCCTGCTGGCTGCCCCAGACGAGAATCGCCCGGTCTGCGTCTGCAGGCCCGTGGTAGGTCTGGTGGGACGACTCCATCTCGTCCAACTCCTCCCGGATCGAACTGAGTTTGCGCATCCGCCGGTCCATCTGTGCCACGCGGTTGTCCGGTGACTCGGAGATATGTCCGACCTCCATCGACTCGTTGCCGGTCGCAAGGTGGCGACCACCTTCCTGGCCCGGAATCGACCGCGGATTCGAGCCATCTTCGACGTCGTGGCGGTAGCGCTGGAACTTCCCGGCGGCGTCGTGGGCCGCCTCAGTAAGTTCGTCCTCGCTGAGCACGCCCTCCATCCCAGCGGTCGCCTCCCGGTCGAAAAAGTCAGTGGGAACGGTCCGGAGTTCACCCTGAACCTTCTGGTCGTAGACGACGATTGCCGGCAGGTTGTAGCCGTAGGCCAACTCGAAGGCTTTCCGCGTCTGGTCGTAGGCTTCCCGGACGTTTGCCGGGGCGAAGACGACCCGACAGGAGTCGCCCTGACTCGTGTAGAGGACGTGTTCGAGGTCGGCCTGTTCGGGTTTGGTCGGCATCCCTGTCGACGGGCCGGCCCGCATTGCCTCGACGAGTACGACTGGTGTCTCGGTCATCTCAGCCAAGCCCAGCGGTTCGCTCATCAATGCGAATCCGCCGCCAGCGGAGCCAGACATCGCCTTCGCGCCGGCGTGTGAGGCCCCGATTGCAAGCGATGCGGCGGCAATCTCGTCTTCGACCTGTTCAGAAATGCCGCCGAAATGGGGCAGGTTCTGGGACATAATCGTGAACACGTCAGTCCACGGTGTCATCGGATAGCCAGCGATGAACCGACAGCCCTCGTCGAGTGCGCCGTAGGCGATTGCGTTCGACCCGCTGAGCATCGCCATCTCGCTGTCGTGTTCGCCCGACGGCGCTCGCAGGTCGTGGGTAATGTCGAACTCCCGGCCCCGCTCGTAGGCGCGGTCCAGAATATCGAGATTCTGGTCGCGCGTCTCACCGGTCATCGCCTCGGTAATGAGCTCTTCGAAGTAGCTCGTGTCCATATCCAACAGTGCCGCCGTGATGCCGATGCCGGCGGTGTTTCGCATCACCTCGCGGCCGTGTTCGCGGGCGAGTGCCCGCAGGTCGATTGGGTAGACGTGCCAGTCGTTTTTCTCGGCACGCTCTTCGAGTCCAATTTCGGCCACATCTTCCTCGTCGATGAGCCCGGTATCGTAGACGATGACACCCCCCTCGTTGAGATCGTCGAGATGCTCGGTCAGCGGCTTCAGTTGCTCGTTGCCGTAGTAGGCGTCTTCACTCGGGTTGCGCGCGAAGCTATCTCCGAGCGAGAGCAGGAAGTTGAAGCCGTCGCCCCGGGAGCGCACCCGCTGTTCGCCCGCCCGTACCTCGACGTAGGTGTGACCGCCGCGGATCCGGGACGGATAATGCCTATGTGTGAAGATGTGCAACCCCGAGCGCATCAGCGCCTTGGCAAAGTTCTGGCTTGTCGAGTCGATGCCGTCACCCGACCCCCCGGCAATTCGCCACATCAACGTCTGGGTCATAGAGACCACCTCTCAATCCATGTACACAGCATATCTAGACTGTATCGGCCTCGTGACTAAAACCTTGCTACAAAATAACATTCAACATGGTTAATCACCACAAATAACTCGCGAAATACCCCCGTCATCAGTTGCGGAGTGCAAGAAAACAGGGCCTAATGTACACGATTGTTCAGGAAAGACCGAAACCGAGGTGACGAGGCGAAAATCACCAAGTTCGACCTATCAGAAATAGTACGTTAGCGGGGCGCTTGGCTGTAGATCAGATTGCGCTGGATAGGATTCGCACCCTCGTAGATGACCGGGACGCGGACGTCACGGTAGACACGGGAGATGCGGTTCTCTTTGAGCACGGAGCGGCCGCCGTGCAGTTGCATCCCTCGCTCGGCGCACTCGGTAGCGGCCTCGGTGGCCGTCGCTTTCGAGAGTGCAGCCCAGTAGCCGGCGTCGTCGTGGTTTTCGACTTTTTCGGCGGCCCGCCACGACAGCGCGCGAGCAGACTCGAACTCCATGCGCATATCTGCGAGGTCGTGTTGGACAGACTGGAACTCATCGATGTTTCGACCGAAGGCTTCGCGGTCGTGGACGAACTCGGAGGCCTCCTCGATGGCCGCAGCGGCGAGACCAAGCCCGTGGCCAGCGACAACTGCCCGGCCTTTGTTGAAGAAGTCAGCAATCATGTAGAATCCCTGGCCTTCCTCGCCGATGAGGTGGTCCTCGGGAATCCGGCAGTTATCGAAGGTGATGTGGGCCTGTTTCGAGGCGCGGTAACACATCTTCTCGGGGATGTGTTCGGCGTGATAGCCCGGCGCGTCCGTTGGGACGATAAATAGCGAAAAGTTGCCGTAGCGGTTGTCTTCGTCGTGACCGGTGCGGGCGTAGATAGTTAGCCAGTCGCCCTCGACACCGTTGCCGACCCAGTACTTCTCGCCGTTCAGCACCCACTCGTCGCCGTCTTTCTCGGCGGCGGTCTGCATGCCGGCCATGTCGCTGCCGGTGTCGGGTTCGGAGACGCCGAGTCCGGAACGCATCTCGTTCGCTGCAACGGGACGAAGGTATTCGTCTTTCTGTTCCTCTGTACCGTACATCTCGACGAGGTCGGTCCCAAAGCCGGGCAACTGCAACGAGAGGCCAATCCCTGCGTCGGCTTTGTAGAACTCCTCGGCAATCGCCAGTTGCTCGTACAGTGTCCAGCCGCGGCCACCGTATTCCTCGCTAATTCCCTGTCCGACGAGGCCGGCTTCCTCGCCTTTCTGGATGATCTCTTCAGGATACTCGCCGCTCTCGAAGTATTCCTCTGCGTTGGGCTCGATATGTTCCTCGGCAAACTCACGCGCTTCCTGTTTGACATCACGTGCGTGTTCGGGAACAATACTCTCTTCTAACAAATCCATGCAACACGTCTAGGGGATCAACCGATATAAATGGCAGACCTACAAGGTTTGGGCCCACCCTCAGACTTCGATTTCTTGCATCAGGCTCACGAGTTCGTCGAGTTCGGGGAAGGTGTAGACTTTGACGTTGATATCGGATTCGAGTGCGTGGACTCGCGAGTCGAACATCAGTGCCATCTCGTCGTCTCTGTCGCCAACGAGTTCGTTGACCATCCCACTGCCGGGACCATAGGTAAACGTCGGCGTCGACATATCGATGGTCGTGTTCAGCACGTTCGCCCAGCCATCGATAAAGCCGGAGGTCATGATGTTGCCAATCTCTTGGATTGCCGACCGCTCCATGTCAGTAAAGCCGTCGGTCGCCTCGCCGTCGTCGCCCATGTCGCCCATCATCCCGTGGGCGAGTTTCTTCGCGTCCTCGGCGTTGAACAGGAACAGAATGTGGCCGTAGGGGCGTTCGGTCATCTCGATGCTGATGCCAATCTGTTTCTCGTCGCCGACGTGAGCCTGAATATCGGGGATATCGATGAAGTTGATTTTCGTAATCTCCATCTCCGTCTCCATCCCGGTCATCTGGCTGAGATGGTCTGCAACCGTGTTGCCGCCCTGCTTGGCCATCTTGTTGAACAACCCCAGCTTCCGAATATCGATCATCAAACTCATGAATAACGTTGTCACTCTGTTTCCGCCGGACATACATATAACGCACCCTCGCATTTTCGCAGGCGAGAATTGCCCGCCGGGCTACCGGAATTTGAACTGGTCGCCCTCGGCCGAAACGATGCTGGCGATGCCCGCGCCGAAAGCGAAGGCGAACCGCTGGGCACCTAACTGCACTCGCTGTGCGAGCGGATACTGTGGCTCGAACTCGCGGACGGTCACCGGCGTGTTCAGGCGCTCTTCGAGAGCGTCGAGCACGTCGTCTTTGGTCCCGAGTTCGTCGACCAGCCCCTCTTCGTGGGCTTTCGTCCCGATATAGACGCGAGCCTCTGTCTCCTCGATTGTCGTTTCGTCCATCTCGCGGCGCTCGGCAACGTTGGAAACGAACTGCTCGTAGTAGTCGTCGATCAGCCCCTGCAGATACTCTCGCTCGTACTCTTCGAGTTCTTTCAGCGGTGTCCCGGCGTCTTTGTACTCGCCGGCGGTCAACTGTTCGTACTGGATACCGAGTCGGTCGGCCAGTTCGGCGGCGGTGACCCGCGAACCGATGACGCCAATCGAGCCAACGAGACTCCCATCGCGTGCCCAGATTTCGTCACAGCCACTTGCAATCTCGTAACCGCCGCTTGCGCAGGTGTCTGTTGTGTAGGCAATCGTCGGACCGTCGAACTCCTCGGCAGCGAGTTTGATATCTTCGCTGGGAACGATTTCGCCGCCGGGCGTGTTCAGCCGAACGACTAGGGCGTCGACACTGCTGTCGGCGTCTGCACGTTCGATTTGGTCGACAATTCGGTCGGCGTTGGCTCCTGTCGGTGCCGAGCCAATCCCACCACCGCTGTTACGTGAAATCGCACCCGTAACGCCAACCTCTGCGACGTTGTATCCGGGGACGACTGACCCGGCAACCGACGCACCGAGTCGAACGACCACCGGAACCGCGAGGATGAGCAACAGGACACCGAGCAGTTCCCGCCCCGAACTCGGGTACCACAGAAACAGGAACCAGCCAGCGGCCACGCCAATCGCTACAACTCCGACGAACAACACGGCACGAAGCGCTGTCTTGAGAAACCCCATCGCTGTCAGAGTGGTCGGGGTGCCGGGAATAAAAAACACGGCATTGCAGGCTTGTGAACTGCAGTTCACAAAATTACTATTGTGCTGGCTACCCACTGGTCGAGTATGTCACTTCGCGAGTCGATTCGGAGCGGACGAGCACAGTACGTCACGCTGTGGCTGCTCGCTGGGGTGTCTTTCGTCCTCGCGGCTACGAACACCGCCGTGTTCGGGCTAGAGCAGTCGACGTTGCTCCTGTTCACGAGCGTGTTCGCAGCGGTGACCGCAGAATACACCGACAGTCGAAACTGTCCCAGCAGAGAGTCGAGTTCGTAACTCAGGCTGCGGCTTCGATAACTGAGATCTCCTCGGCGTCCGCGTCGTCGACATCGAGATGCATCGGGATGTACTCACGTCGCTCGTAGGACTCTTTCTCGTCGGGTGTGCCGACCGTACACCACAACTGGACCTCGTCGGGACCGTTCCACTCGCACTGTCGGTTGATGCCGAAACAGACGAACTCCGACCCCTCGTATTCGATGGTCGCACCCTTCCGAATACCCGGGTCGCCGTGGATGATCAGCTTCTGCATGCCCAACTGTTCACACAGTGTCGATTTAACAACTTCGATAGAATTAGTCAGGCAGCCCCGACCAGCGCCGCAAACCGCTCTGTTGCGGGTGGTGCCTCGATGACGAGACGCACCGGTGTCGACGTTTGATTTGCAATCTCCCGGACAGTCTCGACACGTTCGAGTGGCTCTTCGGTTCCGTCGAGTGCGCGAACAGTGATGCGAACGTCGCCAGTCAGACCCGTGTTTTCGACAACCACCGTTACCTCGACTGCTCGCTGCCCCGATTCGGCCCGTCGCTGGTTCATCTCGCGCAGTTGTGGGCGTGGTTGGCCGACGACGAATTCTGTACACCCACCGAGCACCGCTGTTGTGCCAGTTACGACCAGTCGCCGCCGGGACCACTCACCCATACTCAGCGGTCCGTGGCTAGACAGAATAAAACCAGCGGAGGCAGATAAATGTCTAGTTTGTTTCAAAGCGTTTATTAGCAGTGTATCTATAATCATAGATGGGCCTTGGAAGAGCACCCAACCCCACACTATCGAAAGATTCACTCCTGGATCTGGTTTGCAGCCATCATCGGTAGATACCACCCAGGGCCCCACCCCACTACCCGGCCAGACGCCAACCTGAACTGCTCGCGTCTGGCCGCACATCCTACTGTCTCTGACTCGGTGAGTTGCGACGCCGACTACTCGCGGTGACGACCATACCGGCCAGCGCGGCGTCTGCGCGACGACGCTGTCTCCCGGTCGGCTTTGCTCTGTGCCGCTGAATTCGACTCGTTGCTCGGAGTTATCTCCCGTCCGCCGTCCGTGTTTAACTCGGGTGCCTCGGGCGAGGACTGGTCGTCCGCTTCGTCCTCGTCATCGTCAACGTGGCGCCACGCAGTGAGTCCCATTTTGCGGAGTCGCTGGACCTGTGGCAGCGTCACAATCGTCACAACAAGCGAACTCGCGCCGAGCAGCCCCATTCCAAACAGCGCAAGCGCAAGGAAGAGTTCACCGGCGAGATAGCGGTTCAGGCCGAAAAAGAAGAATCCAATGCTGAATCCGGCTTCGATTTTTGCTTCGAGCCGTCGGATTACCTCGTCGAACTTTGCCAGTCTGTTGTCGACTGCAGTCAGCGTCTCGTTTGCTTCCCGAACGGCCTGTTCGGCGTCACTCTCAATTTGCTCGACGCGTTCGAGTGTTTTGTCGGCACTATCTACCAGTCGTTCGGCGTTTTCCAGGGCGTCGACGAACCCCTCGTCGCCGAGGATGTTCATCATCCTGAGCATATTCCCGAGGTCGGAGGCCATACAATATTCAATGGAGCCTTTCGTTTTGGGTTTGGGGTGGTCGGCCCCAGCAACCTGAGACTGTGTCTTAGGCTACCCCGGGCTGGGTGTGCCCGGTTAGCCCCTGAACAGTCGGACGACCTCGTCGCTGACATCTGTCCTGACGGCGACGAGATAGCGGAAGCCAGATTCGAGCACCATCTCTGGTCCTGGAAGCTGATTGCTATCGCGCCCGGCAACCACAACTGCGCCCCGCGGGAGGGCAACCTCGCTGAGTTGCCGGCCAGCAACCGGCGCGTCGTTTGCCACGGTGAGTTCGAGCAGCGTGAGGTCGCTTGTCACCTGTTCGATAGCCTGAACACCGCCTTCTGCGACGTGGATGATTTCGTTGGTCGCCGCGTGCGCTGCCAACTCCTCGGGATAGACCACTTGATCGACGAGTCCGGTGTACTCATCTCTGTCGCCGTGGTCGATTCGCGCGACAGTTCCGATATCGGGGACAATATTCAACCCCATCGTGCAGATGCCAACGTTTGTCATTGCGCCGTAGCCGGTGAGTGCTGCAAGGACGTCACTTCGGCCCAAGTCGGCCTGTTCGAGAATTGACCGTCTGCCGCCGTCACCCTGAATGATGGTCGCGTCGTACTGGTCACTCAGATATTCGACGCGGTCGCGGTCTTTCTCGATGATGACGACATCGTGTCCGCGTTCGTTGAGGTGTCGCGCGGCGTGATAGCCGACGTGTTGACCCCCGACGATTACCACCCGTAAGTCTGTGCTCATTTAGCACACTTCCCTACGCAAATACATGTAGGTTACGCTCAGTTGAGATACCGCAGAGACAGCCCAGCAGGTGCAAATCGGTCCTGGGTCCACGGCCGACTCAGCCAGATACACGGGCCGGGTGTTCGCGCCCTCCGTGTACTGGAATCCGTTTGGCATTCGGGTGTGTAGGTTGCTCACTCGTGGCCAGATTAATGTGTGTACAACCATGTTATTCAAAATGATTACGGAATGGAATGATTTGTCTCAGACGCCTAAAGCGGCCAGATGACTCATGAGCAGCCACGATCAAAGAGAACCAGAGGCCGAACTGGGGCTGTTGGATGCGACGATGATCGGCATGGGCGCGATGATCGGCGCAGGTATTTTCGTCCTGACAGGCCTCGCGGCCGAGATTTCTGGACCGGCCGCGCTGCTCGTCTTCATGTTGAACGGGGTCGTGACCGCATTTACCGGACTCTCGTACGCTGAACTGGCCTCTGCAATCCCGAAAAGCGGTGGCGGCTACGCGTTCGTCAGGGAGATTTTTGACGACTTCGGCTCGTTCATCATGGGCTGGATGCTCTGGTTCGCGTACATGATCGCCGGCGCACTGTACGCGCTTGGGTTTGCGCCGAACTTCCTCGAACTCCTCCACGTCTACGGCGTGGTTGCGCCACCAGACGAGGTTGGAGCAATTATGCTCCCGCTGCTGGAGGTGGCGGTGCCGGCGAAATTCATTCTCGCATTCGTTGCGGTCGCCGGGCTCGTGGCGTTGAACGCCGCGTCGACGGCTGCGAGCGGCAGTGCCGAGACAGTATTCACGATTATCAAAGTCTCTATCCTCGTGGTGTTCGTCGCGTTCGGCTTCTTTTCGGCCGGTGGCGGCGGCGAGACAAGCTTTACGTTCCAGAACTTCGATCCGCTGTTCGTCGAGGGCTCCGGACCGTTCAGCATCCTCCCAGCCATGGGACTCACGTTCATTGCCTTCGAGGGATACGACCTCATCACGACAGTCACCGAAGAGGTCGAAAACCCCCGTGAGAATATTCCCAAGGCTATTTTCATCAGCCTGGCTGCGACTGTTGTGGTGTATCTCCTCGTTGTGACGGTGGCAATCGGTACGCTGGGCGCAGAGGAACTCGCTGCTGCCGGTGAGGCTGGGATCGCAACGGCGGCCACCTCCTTCATGCCCACCGGTGTTCCCATCATCCAGAACGGCGGCGCGCTCATCGTCTTTGGAGCCGTGTTCTCCACCATCACCGCACTGAATGCGGTAGTCATCGCCTCGTCGCGAGTCGCGTTCTCCATGGGACGCGAGGGGCAGTTGCTCCCCTCGATTGGTCGGATTCACCACCGATTCGGGACGCCGTTCGTTGCGGTCCTGCTGAGCGCCGTTGTCATGCTCGGGTCCGTCTTCCTGCCGACCCAGAGCGCAGGGAATATGTCGAGTCTGTTTTTCCTCCTGTCGTTCATTATCGTCAACGTCGCCGTCATCAGACTCCGCAGGGAGCGCCCAGCCATGAACCGCCCGTACAAGATTCCGTATTACCCAATTCCGCCGATATTAGCAATCGTGTCGAACGCGATTCTCGCGGTCGTGCTGGTTGGATTTCTCGTGCAGACAGATCCGCTTGCACTCTTTCTCAGTATCGGCTGGTTGGGTGCCGGCGCGGTGATGTACGTTGTGCTCAACAAGTACAGAGCACGGGGGACCGAGGAGGAAGCAGAGGTACCGACTGACCAGCCAGTGACAGAGCGAACGGGTGAAGATTGAAATGACACAAGATATCATCATCGCCGGTGGCGGCCGCGTCGGCTTCCAGACTGCCGAACTGCTCGCTGCCAGAGACGAAGACGTCACGATTATCGAACAGGACGACACACGTGTTTCGGAGATTGCCGATGCGTGGATTGCGACTGTAATTCAGGGCGATGCGTCGGACCCGGATATTCTCGAACAGGCCGGTATCGAGGACGCAGACACCGTTGCCGCATTAACTGAGTTGACCGGCTTGAACCTCGCAATCTGCCTGCTCGCCACGCAAATCGCGGACGAAATTCGGACAGTTGCCCGCGTCGACCGGGAGACAGACGGAGCATACGACCGGTTCGTCGACAGTGTCGTCTACCCCGAAGCGGCAGGCGCACGGGCCGCAGCAAATAAGACCGCCGGAGAAGATGTGCAGAGCCTCACGGCAGTCACTGGCGACGTCGAGATTCTCGAGATTCGCGTCGCTGAGGGTGCACCTGCGGCCGGACGAACGCTCGCAGATGTCGCCTTCCCGGCGGGAACGCTGGTCATCTCCGGTGAGGATGGCAACCGAATCTCGAAGCCAGACACGAAACTGACGCCGGGAAGCCAGTACGTCGTGGCTGTCGAACCCGGCGTCGTCGATGAAGTCCTCAAACTGATGCGTGGCTGAGCGAGTCTGTTCGTCGGCGTTAACGACGGTGTGCCAGCCACCTGCACGGAACTCTCTGACGTGCGCTTTCCCGACGGGGCGCTGAGTATCTCCGACGGCGACGGCGACCGAATCGCTCGCCCGGACGTGCTGTTGCAGGCAGGCCACCACTACGTCGTGGGCGTCGTCGACGAAGTGATGAATCTGCTGCAGGGGTGCGTGCAGTCAGCCTACTGGTTGCGGTGTCGGGACAGCACGTGGTACCTCTTCGAGATGGTAATCGTGCTTAGAGACTTGTTACTCGTTCACTGACCAGACTGGCGACCCGTCGTCGTAGAGGACCAGCGTTCCGTCGTCCTCGAGAACGAGTTCGTCGGCCCCGCTGCCGGCGGTGTCGCTGGCCCAGACAGCGTCGCCGCCGTCGGTGTACAGGACGAGGTTGCCGTCGCCCTGTAGCGTGAGGCGGGTGGCGCCGTCGCCGGCAGTGTTCGAGGCCCAGAGCGGGCTCCCGGTGGCCGTGTCACGGAGGACGAGGTTGCCGTCGCTGGCTTGGAAGTACAGGCGGTAGTCGCCGTTGGTCGACTCGAGGTACTCGCCGGGGGCAAGTTCGTGGCTCTCGTCCGCGACGAGGCGGTCGGTGTCTGGCCCGCTGTTCTGTCCGTCGACGACGATAGTGCGTTGGGTGGTCGCGGACTGGCCCTCGTCGTCGGTGACGGTGAGCGTGGCAGTGAGTTCGTCGAGGTCATCGACTTGGACCCAGGGCTGTGCGGCGGTGTCGCTGCTGTCGCGGTAGAACACGCCGTCCGAGAGAGACCACTGGTAGGCGAGCTGGCCGCCGTCGGGGTTCGTGGAGTCGGTGCCGTCCAGCCGGATCCAGCTCTCGTAGTCCTCCTCAACGGTGCCGATGCGTGGGGTGGGCGCCGGGTTCTCGCAGTCCGAGGGGGCGGGCCGGAGAACGACGGCCATGCTGAGGTCCTTGTTGCCGGTCGGGTCGACGTGGCCGACCTCGTGGCGGTCGGTCTCGCCGCCGGTGTCGAGGGATTTCGTCAGGACCTGCGTCGAGGAGTCGCCGTTCTGGTCCTCGCTACGGAGCGTCAGCTCGCCGAGGTTGTCTATGTCGTGCTGGTCGTCGTGGGTGATGCCACAGACGAGCATGCCGTCTGCGACACCCGGCGTTGGCGGACAGGTGCTGACCTGGTAATCGTCGTCGTCAACGAGACCTGTCGCGGACACGATGGGATCGTCGACATCGACATCCCGGTAGGCGGTGACGGACGCGACGGTGTTCCCGCCCGTGTTGATCGCGTAGGAGCCGGGTTCGTCGCCGGTGGCGACGTGGTAGTAGATGTGCATGAAGAGGTCCTCGGCGTCACGCATGCACTGGTCGGCGCCGTTGTCATCCTGCGAGCAGACGCCGACGCGCTCCATCGGTCGTCCTGCTCCCAGGGCATCCCTTCCTCGCCGTTCGCGGTGCCGGCGATGGTGAGCACCAGGACGTCGCCCTCCTGGACGTTTTCGGGGCGCGCGACGTCGAACTGGTCGTCGGTGCTTGCAGTCTCGCTCGCGGAGACGAACTCGACGGTCTCCGTGTCGGCGCAGCCGTCGTCGCTGTAGACGACCGAGAGTTCGGGTGGCGTGGCACCGTCGGCGGACTCGAAGTCCCAGCCGTTGTTCCCCTCGGGAAGGAGCGCCCAGCCGTCGTTCCCGGCGCCGCTGGCCCACGCCTGTACGCTGTCGGTGACGTCGACGGTCTCGGTGCCCCTGTCCGGGTCCGAAAGGGTGTCAGCGGGGTCGGTCACGGCGTCGTCCCCGTCGGCCTGGATGCCACCCCAGTCACTCCACGTGTCGTCCTCGCGCCAGCCACGACGCATGCGGTGGAAGGCGGCGCCGTCGCCGGGGTTCGTCGGCTCGAACGACAGCGTCGCGGACTGGATGCTGGCACCGGACGGCACCTGGTCCGCACCGCTCCCGACGATGTCGTCGAAACGGAGGAGGCCGTGGACCTCGCCGCCGTCGTCGGCCCCATCGACGGTGAGTGAGCCGTCGCCGCCGTAGCCGCTGTCGGGGTTGCCTTCGTGAAGCTGCGTGTCGGCGGTGCCGTCGTAGCCGTCCTGTCCCTCTTGGAAGCTGACGGTGTCGGTTGCGTCGCCGGAGACGTCGAACCGGGCGTCGAAGTCGAGGTCGAACCCGAACTCGCTACGGTCGCTGGTCTGGTACTCGTCGTAGTAGGCGGTGTACGTCCGGACCTGGATGCGGTCGGGGGCGTCGGTGCCGCCACCGGGTTCGAAGCGGATGCGGCGGAACCAGCCATTGCCGCCGTTCGGGTAGTCCTGGTAGTCGGCGAGCATCTCGTAGACGGGTTCGCCGGCGACGTTCGTCGAGACCTGGTGGTGCTCGCCCTGGTCGCCCCCGCTCAGGTCGTGGTTGTGGCCGTTCAGCACCATGAAGATCTGGGGGTTCGGGTTGACGAGGCGCTCCCACATCTCCTGGCCAGTGGTACCCCAGCCCTCGTACTCCTCGAGGTCGCGCTTGCGTTCGCGCGGGTCGTCGCCGAGGTAGGAGTGGGTGGTGAGGATGGTTGGCCGGTCGGGGTGCTGGTCGAGCACCTGTTGTGCCCACCCGAGCGGAGTCCCGGGGTCGGCGGGGTCGCCGGGTGTTTCCCACTCCAGCGAGAGATGGAGGAAGTCGTACCCGCCGGCCGAGAAGTACTGGTAGAAGTTCCGGCCGTTGTCGGAGACGCCGCCGAAGTAGTCCCGCCCCTCGAACCGGGAGGCGCCGAAGTACTCTTTGAACAGGTTGGCGCCGCTGCTGCGGACGCCGGTGTCCATGAAGTCGTGGTTGCCAACGCAGGGCGACCACGGGACGACGCCGTCGAGGTCGGACATCACGTCGTCGATGTTCTGGAGTTCGCGTTCGTCGTCGCCGTTCGAGACCATGTCGCCCTCGTGGGTGACGAAGGCGACGTTGCGCTGGTCGACGTTGTCGACGACCCAGTCAGTGATGGAGTCGGCGTACGGGACGGTGTCGGCGTCGTCCATGTTCTGGGTGTCGGGGATGGCAACAACAGTCCAGGCCTCACCCGCGGTGGCGGCCTGCGTGCGCCCGACGGCGTCAGTTCTGGTGCCGAGGAAGCCGGCAACGCCGAGTGCGCCGGTGGTTCGCAGGAAGCTCCGCCGGGAGCGGCCGCTGCCGTCGCCGTGGGTGTGTTCGCCTGTCGAAGCGTTGCGGTCGTGTCGTGGGTTGGTGTCTTGGTCAGCCATGAGTGTAGTTTGGTCGCGTCAGTCGTTTGCGGTCCAGACGGCGGTGTCGTCGTCAGTCACGAGCGCGAGCGTACCGTCGTCGCGCAGTCGGAGTTCTGTGGCGTCGGAGCCGGCGGTGTTCGTTGCCCAGACGGCGTCGCCGCTGTCGGTATACAGGACGAGGTTGCCGTCGCCCTGCATCGCGAGACGGGTAGCGCCATCGCCGGCGGTGCCGGACGACCACTGTGCGTCGCCGGTCGCGGTCTCCCGCAGGACAAAGTTGCCGTCGCTCGCCTGCAGGTAACACCGGTAGTCGCCGTTCGTCGATTCGAGATACTCGCCGGCCGCGAGTTCGTCGGCGGCGAGGCGGTCCGTGCCGGGGCCGCTCGCGCCGTCCGGCGAGAAGGTGTACGTGCCGCCGTCCGTGGTCTGCCAGCCGTCGTCGTAGTAGCTGAACTGGTAGTCAATTTCGGCCCCCGGCGAGAGGCCGCCGACAGTCGTCTCGAAGCGGTTGTCCCCGGTGTGGTCCATCAGCTGCCAGTTCTGGGGTTCGTCGTCGACGGCGTAGGCGAGGTAGACCCACTCGGACCAAGTCACCTCGAAGTCGGGTGTCCAGACGGCCTTCACAGTCGAGTCGTCGACCGCGGAGAGCCCAGTTGCTGGCTCGTCCTCGGGCGCGTCGGGGTGCTCGGGGATGGTGTCGGGGAGTGGGATGCTGTAGTCTTGGTTCGTGGTCCCGAGAGCGTAGGTCTCGATGGCAGAGCCGTTGACAGTGATATCCGCCTCGAGGTCCGTGAGCGCGTCGTAGGCGTGGCCGCGGAGGACGAGCGTGTCCGCGTCGACGAGGTCGGCGCGCTCGAACACAAGGCTGCCAACGCCGAGCGGCGTTCCGAGCCAGCGACCGGAGACGCCGCCGATGGCGGGGTTCTTCTGGTAGCCGGCGTCGTTGCTCGAGGTGATGGTTTCGGTGCGGACCGTCTCGCCGTCGTCGGTTTCGAGGCGCACCTGGTCGAGCCAGAACGCGAGCGGTCGGACATCGCCGCTGTTGCCGACCTCGGCAGGCCGGACAGTGTCGCTGAACGAGAGCCTGACCCTTGCGTATTCGTCCTGTAGGAACCGGCTGTCCACCGACGCGCCCTGGAGTTCCTCCTCGACGACTTCGAGTGCCGACGTCCCGTACTCCTCGGCGGGTTCGAGCGTCGACCCCTCGTGCCACTCGTTGAACGAGCAGACGATGGCCGCCTGCAGGTCGGGGTCCATTGCCTCGGCCATAGTCTGGCAGACCTCGCGGAAGCGGTCGGCGTCGTGGTCGAGGATGGGGTCGGGCCAGGAGGCGCCTGGCTGGACCGAGGGGATGTGAGTCTGGTCGGTGCCGTAGGTCGTGACCTTCTGGCGCTGTTCCCGCCGCTCTTCGGTGTGCGCGACGTATGTGTCCCAGTCGCTGGTCGACGAGTGGACGGTCGCGAAGTTCGCAACGGCGTCGAGGGGCCCGGCGTGCGTGACGTTATCCCCGATAATGTATGGGTCGGTGTCCAGCGTCGAGATGGCGTCCTCGAAGGCGCCGGTGACGTCGCCGGTGAACTGGCGGTTGATCCAGAAGTAGACGACGGGCCGGCCGTCGACGTACAGCCAGTTCGGGTCGTCGAAAAAGGTGTCCTCGATGTGCTGGAGGTCAGTTTGCAGCGCGTCGCGAACCGCGGAGTCGGAGAAGTCCGGCCAGTCCCAGTCGCGCCACTTCGGCTCGTACAGTGCCGAGAAATGCATCTTGTCGGCGTGCTGGGAGTCGAGCAGGTAGTCGAGGATGGTGGCCTCCTCGAAGCCGTCCGGGCCCCACCATGTGCAGTTGAACCAGTTGATGCCGTGTTGGAGCGCCCACGCGATGTGCTGGTCGACAACAGCCTGGCTGTGCGAGGAGTACTCGCCGAGCGTGGGGGTGTGGGAGCGACCGTCGGCGGTGTCGAGGTCGCCGTCCCAGTGGAAGCCGTCGTGCCAGTCGGGGCCGTACCAGCCGTAGTAGTACGCTCCGACGAGGTTGTCGAATTCTTTCCCGTCGGGAACCGACCCTGACTGCAGCGTCGCGGCCCCCGTCCCGCCGGAAGCCACTGACAACACGCCCAGCGACCCGAGCGCAGCGCCCGTTTTGAGTACCTCGCGACGTCCCGCCAACGGGCGCTTTGTTGCTCGGTCGTCTCGATTCCGCTGTCCCTGCTCGCTACTGCTCTCCCGTGACTCGTTGTCGTGTTTTGTCATAGTGTCCTCCTGGATTGCTCACTCCGCTCTTCGTTACCGCGATTCCACTCGCTGCTGAGTGGACAACACACACCGCTAATTGCGTCGCTACGACAGTTGGACATCAGAGCACCCAAGCCCCAATTCACCCCACCGTCAACCGACCGTTCGTGTCACCAGTACGTATGTTTACAATTTCATATATATCCAGATTATTTATAATTGACTAACTCGTTCTGGGAGTGGGTGGGAATCCATTGGTGTTTCACTCAGGACAGACGCGAAAGTACCTTTTTCCGGCTCGGGTTTCCTCGCTCACTGCGTTCGCTGTGGGAACCGCTCGCCGCAAAAATCTACGCTAAAAAGGCTGTAGCCTCACTTCGTTCGGCTTCAGTGAACCGCGCTCGCCGTGCTCGCGCGGATGGTCGTCGCTCATTATACCGCCTGTACTACCCAGCAAATAATACTAGTCTGAGTTCCGTCCGTCTGGCAGGACAACAATTTGCGAAATAAACCGCGTATCTCCACTCAAACCGGGTGCCGAGTAACTAATCCAAACCGAGTTTCAAAACAAAAGATCGATACTGTCTGAATGTATCAGAACGTCTCAATATCGCTGACTGTCGGGCAACAAAGCGTAGGTAAACAGCAGCCCAGAGAGTCCAGAGATGACCACGCCGCCTGTCCAGAGATGTGTTGTCCAGACCGGCTCGAGCCCGTATCTGACCGACAGGACGACAAAGTAACTACTCGAAAATGTGATTGGGACCAACAGACCGAATAGTCGCAGCAGACGGGGTCGGTCGAATGTCGGTGGAGCTATCATCACGAAGAGATCCGC
>JAQCNR010000213.1 GCA_028274925.1 Halovenus sp. | reverse complement strand
ATTTACGACGAGTACCCGTCGACGCCGTCGGGATTCGAGGCCTGGCAGGCCAAGCGTGACGAACTGATGGACGAAGTCTACGAGTTGACGGGCGCAGAGCCGAAATACTAATTCGCTACTATTTGCACAGCTATGTATTCTGTCGGGTTCCCGTCATCGTATGCCCAGTTCGCATGTACGGTTGACCCGTAGGGTCAGCAGGTGGGTGCTGTGGCTTGAAATTGCATACATCCTCACCGGTTTTGGGCTGCTGGCGAGCATTCTAACGGGTTGGCTTGGTCTGTTTGCTGCTGCCCTCGGAAGCATCCTTCTGGTGATTGTCTTCTCAGTCGGGACCGTCGTGTACCGGGACGGACTGGTCACACCGGAACACAAAGTTATCACGGTCTGTGTTCTCGCTGCGATGGGCCTGTTGTTCGGCCTCACTACCTACACCGGTTTGCCCGATGAGGTCATCTTTGGAGCAGTCTTTGTCGTCGTCGTCATCGTTCCACATCTGGCGGTCAGCCGACTCGGCTACGGCACCGAATCCTAAGCCTGTCAGCCCAGTGGCAGGGGTCTCGGGCGCGGTGTTCAGATAAGGATTGAAAATTGAGGCGTGTAGAGTTTCAGCTAGTCTATGGCAGAAACCACACGCCTCAGTGGAGGTATCGACCAGATCGACTTAGATTTTGTTGAACGAGAAGCGACACCGCGACTGCTGATGAAGCTCGGTATTCAGTTGCACCTTGCTGGACTCTCGCTTTCGAATACAGTTTTTATTCTTGAAATATTCGGTGTCCAACGAGCACGATCCACCGTGCATAATTGGGTGCACAAAGCTGATCTACAGCCAGAGGAAGGATGCAGTCCGGATCACGTTGCGGTCGACGAGACTGTGATCCAACTCAATGACGAGCAGTACTGGCTGTACGCCGCAGTCGATCCCGACACCAACGAATTACTCCACACAAAGCTCGAACCGACCAGAACAAACGTTATCGCGTATGGATTCTTCGCCGAACTCCGTGAGAAACACGACGTTGATGACGCTGTGTTTCTCGTCGATGGCGCAACACCGTTGAACGCGGCCTGCTCGCGCCACGGCCTCGATTTCAGATACGAACGTCATGGAAATCGGAACAGTGTTGAACGTGTCTTTCGTGAAATAAAACGTCGTACCTCTTTATTCTCAAACTGTTTCAGCAACGCTCATGCAGACACAGCTGACGACTGGCTCAAATCATTTTTATTCGCATGGAACCAGCTTATCTGAACACTACCGTTTCGGGTTCCCAAACGCCTATTTTACTGACGCTCGGACAAGGGAGATATGTCAGTACCAACCGCAGACGGAATGCCGATGCTCGGACTCGGCACGTGGCAAAATGACGACCACGACGAGTGCGCCGACAGCGTCGAAACAGCCCTGAATATGGGCTATCGACACATCGACACCGCACAGGCCTACCGCAACGAGGACGCCGTCGGTGAGGGGATTGCTGCTGCCGATGTCGACCGTGATGATATCTTCCTCGCCACAAAAATCTGGATCAGCAACCTCTCGCGTGAGGACGTGCTCGAAACCGCCCAGCAGAGTCTGGACCGACTCGGGACAGACTACCTCGATTTGCTGTACATTCACTGGCCAGCACGAGAGTACACCCCAGAAGAGACGCTCGCAGCGTTCGACCAACTCTACGACGAGGGGAAAATCGACCGCGTCGGTGTCTCGAACTTCGAACCTGAACACATCGACGAGGCAGCAGAGCTTCTCGACGCGCCGATTTTCGCCAATCAGGTCGAAATCCACCCGTTCCTTCCGCAGACCGAACTCCGCTCCTACGCCGCCGAGAATGACGTGGAACTGGTCGCGTACTCGCCGCTGGCCCGGACCGAGATTTTCTCGGACCCGACACTGGGTGCAATCGCCGACGACCGCGCTGTCAGCGAGGCGCAGGTTGCGCTGGTGTGGCTACGCGAACACGGTATCACCGCCATCCCGAAGGCCACCGGCGAGGCCCACATTCGGGACAACTGGGAGAGCCGAACGCTGGAGTTGAGCGACGAGGAAATCGAGCGAATCGATACTATCGAGCGCCGTGAACGACAGGTCCATCCCGACTTCGCGCCGGCGTCGTGGTAGGAATCGAGTACGAAAACATATACCGGGGGCAGTCAAACGGGTGGATATGGCAGCCGCGAACCGCGGTATCGCTGACGCGATCAAATACGACCTGACGCTTATGCACGAGACGTGGATGGAACTGTTCTATCCACGCCAGCGCAAAGCTGAGAACACGGTTCTCGGGAAGTACGAGCCCGAGAGCACCGGGAAGCGATTTCTGTACCGGCTCGTCTCAGTGCTGGGACTGTTGATCGTCGCCGTTTCATATCCACTCCTGCTGACCGGCTACTTCGTGCGGTTTCAGGCCCGCAGACTCAACGTCACTGCGGCCCGGCTTGGGTTGTTCGGCGTGATTGCGGTCTTTATCGCGCTCTGGGGCGGATTGGTCGCGCTGATCTGGTTCCAGTTTCAGGGGACGTTCAGCACCGTCGAGATTTTCGCTATCGGTGCGGCCGGCATCGTCGCCGTCGTCTCGTCGGCGCTATCCTACGCATTCTGGCGCCTCGGCGGCCGTGGGACGACTATTAGCCTCGCCTATCCGTTCGCGATGACCGCACTGTTCCTCCCGCCAGTGGTCGCTGCGCTCTTCCACCCGGTGCTCGAAGACCTCATCATCGCCCGGAGTGACGAACTCGCACAGGACCTGTTCCAGGCCAGCCCCGCCATCGTGCAGGACCAACTTGGCCAGATCGACCGACAGGAGGGCCATCACGTCATCATCTGGTTCGTCTTCTCGTTCCCGATTGGCTGGGTACTAGGACTGCTCGTCTCGCTTGCAGACCTGATCCGGCCGACCGGCGACTGAGCTCAGCCGTTCTGTCCGGCCGAGGCGGTGAACTCGATATCGAGTTCGAGCTCGAACCAGCTCAGCCCGGGCTCTTCGGTCGGCAGCCCAAGTGCCCGGTCCACGTTCGGGTTGCCCGTGCTCTCGATAGTGAACTCGTTGTCGACGACAGTTGCAGTCCCACCCTCGGGTCCGAGGTCGGCAGCGCCGGTCAGTGCCCCGCTCTCGCCGCTGGTCGCCGACACGTTGAGTGGCACGACGAAGCGCTCCGTCCTGAGTAGAATGACGCCCTCGAGGGTGAACCGATTCGCCTCGACATCGACTGTCCCTGTGAGTCCGTCCGGCACAGCAAGCTCGACACCGCCCCCTCTGGCGCCGCCGATGGCGCTCGTCTCGACGCTGAGCGATTTCCAGCGATTCCCGGAGACGTTAGCAGTAATCTCGATTGTCCCTTCGGAAAAGCCCGGGTTCGCCTGTCTCGCTCGCTGTTCGGTCGAGGCGTTCGTCTCGAAGAAGCCGCCCGTACTCACCGCTTGCATATCGCCCGACCCGGTTCCGGTGCCGCTTTCCGACTGACGTTCACCGGTCACGAGGAAGTCCGCAAGATTTCCGATCAGGTCGTCGTTATCGGCCCGGAGGGCGTTTGTCGGCGAGATGAAATCGGTGTCGCCGGCCAATACGGTCGAACCGTTGCGTGTGAGCAGCGACGCGTCCGTCTCTGCGCGGGTGGTCGAGAGCTTCGAGCCGTCGATAGGCGAGAGGACGCCGCTGCCAGCCGTGAGTGGCGCTGCGCTCTGGAACACTGCCCGGTCGACGCCCGCAGTGAGACGCGAGTTGTGCTGTGGCGTCCCGAACACGCGCTGGTAGTTCAGGTCGTTCTCTTCGAGGTTGTAGATGTAGCCTGCGCCGGTGCTGACGCCGAGGGCAGACTGGAGTTCCAGCAGGCCCGTGTCGGTGTCGAAGGAGTCTCGTGGCTCTGACAGCAACAGGACGCGTCCACCCTCAGCAGCAAAGTTCTCTATAGCGCTGATCTCATTGCGATTGTAGTTATCGCCGCTGACGCTGACGAAGGCGTCAGCATCGTCTAGCTCCTTGCTGACGTCAATCTCCTCCTGCCGAGGTGCGGGTCGAGCCACGGGCATACCGCCGATAACAGTGGTTGGCACGTCGGGACTCAGAATCCGAACCTCGTGGTCGTTTTTTGTGAGAGTGCTGACCATCGGCTGGAGTGTCCGTTCGAGCACACCCTCGCCGGTGTGGATGACAACCGTCCGGTCCGAGGTGGTGCTCTCCATCTGGACCGTTGCTCTGCCGGGTGTCTCGTTGATATCGAACCGGTCGAGGTCGTACTGTGGTTGCTCAACGTCGGATACCTCGGGTGCGGCGGCCGTGGATCCGTCGTTCTCGGGTGCCACCGCGACGAGTGCACTCAGAAGAGAGACGACCGCGAGGATTGCGACGAAGGCGACGAAGGCGTTCGCTGCCGTTCGTTTCACGGCTGTTCACCTCCTTTCGCCGCAGAGACGTTCCTATCCGTCTGGACGATCTTCTGGATAGTCTCGTAGTGTGGGACAGCCGGTTTGTAGATCATCGTTGCCGGCACGGGTTCGATGTCGTTGTATCCCGGATTCGAGCTATGGACCGCGACGATACCCTGGTCGGTCTGGATGAAAAACGGTGCCGACTGGGCAGGTGAAACGTCCCGTTCGATGACGGTGTACTCGTCGAGTCCCGCTCGGTTGGCTGCCTCCTTGATGGCCGCTTCTCGACCCCCAATCTCGTCGGCCATCCCGTTTTCGACGGCCCTGACACCGAGGAAGACGTCGGCAGTCGCCACCTCCTCACGGCTCAGTTCGATTCGGTCACCGCGTTCCGCCATCACGCTCTCGATAAACACCTGCGCGAGCAACTCCTGTTGGGCCCAGCCCTGAATCTCGTTTTGTCCGCGCTTGTCCGGTCCGCTCGGTCCCTCGACGGGTGGTGTCGGTTGCGGCGCAGGTGCCGCCAGGCCGACACTCCCCGTTATCGATGTCGGGTGGACGAAAATATCGTCGGCACCGAGCATCGCATAGTAGCCGCCGGAGGCGCTCAGTTCGGCAACACTCGCGATGACCGGCACCTCCTTGCTGGTTCGTTTGATCGCAGTGTACATCTGTTCGCTCGGTGCCGGAGCACCGCCCGGCGTGTCGATTCGGATGACGACTGCTTCGACCGAGTCGTTCGCCCGGACGGTACGCAACTCTGATTCGAGGTCTTCGGCCAGTGACTGCGTGACCTGCCCCTCGACCGTCACAACTGCAACGGCCTCGTCTGGGGCTGTCGCCTCGGAACTGTCGTCGCCGTCGACGATTCCGGCCACCGTCGGTGCCAGCAACACGCCGACGAGAAGCGCGACCAGTCCCGCAGCGGCGACGACCGCGTACCGCTGCTCTGTCGATAGTTCTGTCTCTGTCTCTGTGTCTGACATCATTTCTGCGTCTGAGAGTAACGTAAAGAGGGTTATTATGTCAATGAGCTGTTTCGAGCTGCGAAACACTGGGGGTTGGTTTTTGTAGCGGAAGACGTGCCTGGCCCCAACTCGCCCGGTCCTTTGATAACGGTCCGGATATATGTAATCTGTATGTCCGGTGAGATCCGGGTCCTCCACGTCGACGACGACCCAAACCTTGCCGACGTGGCGTCGACGGTCCTCGAACGTGAGAGTGACGAACTCACAGTCGACACTGCGACCCATCCTGACGAGGGACTCGAACAACTCGGTGCGAAGCCGTTCGACTGCATCGTCTCTGATTACGATATGCCAGACACGAACGGCATCCAGTTTCTCGAAGCAGTCCGTGAAGACCACCCTGACCTCCCGTTCATCCTGTTCACGGGCAAGGGGAGCGAAGAGATCGCGAGCGAGGCCATCTCTGCTGGTGTCACTGATTATCTTCAAAAGGAGTCAGGGATAGAGCAGTATGCCGTCCTCGCCAACCGAATCCAGAATGCCGCCGACGCCCACGAGTCAGAGCAAATGCTCGAGGAGCGCACCCGCCGCCTCGAAACGCTGATTAGCACGCTCCCGGGCATCGTCTACCGGAGCAGGAATCGTCGCGATTGGCCGATGGAGGCTGTCGAGGGAGAAGTCGAAGCACTCACCGGCTATACCGCCGAGGAACTCGAATCCGGCAACGTCATCTGGGGCGAGGATATTCTCCACCTCGAGGAACGCGAGCGGATGTGGACGGCCGTGCAAGATGGTCTCGACGCTGACGGCACCTTCGAGGTGACCTACCGAATACAGGCCCGTGACGGAGAGGTGCGGTGGATGTGGGAGCGAGGGCGGGGCATCTACGACGGCGGTGAACTCGAAGCGCTCGAGGGGTTCATCACCGATATCACCGAGCGCAAGCGCTGGGCCGAACGGCTGGACGCCTACACCGACAACACGTCGGACATTCTCGGTATTGTGCGACCTGACGGTACGTTCGCGGACCTTTCACCGTCAGTTGAACACGTGTTAGGATACACAGCGAGCGAACTCGCAGACGAGTCCGTCTTCGAGTACGTTCACCCGGTCGACCGTGAACGGGTGGGCACGGAGTTTGCTGACCTCGTCGAGACTGGCACGAGAAAGCGCATCGAGTACCGGTTCGAGCACGCGGACGGGTCGTGGATCTGGCTGGAGTCGGTCGCGAGCGACCGGACAGAGTCGACGCTGTCTGGCTACGTTGTCACGACACGAGAGATAACGGAGCGCAAGGAACGTGAACAGCAACTGCTCACGCAAAACGAGAAACTCGACGCATTTACCGGCTTTGTCTCACACGACCTGCGCAACGCACTCAACGTGGCGGCGCTCCGACTGGATCTGGCCACGCAGGAAGTTACTAGCCCCCATCTCGGGGAGGTTGAGCAGGCGCTGGACCGGATGGAGCAGTTGATTGCCGACCTGTTAGTGTTCGCCAACCGGGGGACAGCCGTCGGTGACACAGAGCCTGTCAGCCTCGCCGAACTGGCTCCCGAACCGTGGTCGAACCTCGATACGGAGGCGGCTACGCTTGACGTGGCCCTCGAGGGGCAAGCAACCCTGCCCGCAAATTCAAACCGATTGACGAGTCTGCTCGAAAACCTCTATCACAACGCCATCGAACACGGTGGCTCGGACGTGACGGTGACAGTCGGCCCGCTCGAAAACGACGGCTTCTACGTTGCCGACGACGGCGTTGGACTGTCTCCGGACGAACTCGACCACATTTTCGAGGCAGGCTACAGTACGAAACAGGGCGGAACCGGTCTCGGACTGGCAATCGTCGAGCAAGTCGTGACCGAACACGGCTGGGATATCGAGGCCGAAGCGACCACCGACGGCGCGCGCTTCGAGATAACCGGCGTCGGACTCGTCGAATGAGCCGCGGTTCATTTTCTGAAGGCTTTTTATTTCCTGAGCCTACTATTCCGATATGGAACTCAACCTCCCCGTCTCGGCTGGTGTCATCCTCGCAATTATCGCTGCCGGCTCTGCCGGGCTCATCTTCTCGCCGATTCCGATGACGGCGAGTACAACACTGATGATGGTCACGCCGTCGATGCTCGTCTTCGCAGCAATTGTCTTCGTAATCGGTGTCAAGCACGGCGAGTATCGCGCAGGCGCTGTGTAAGGTCGGACACACTCACTTTGCGCTCACTTTCTGTCGATCCCTCCGTAACAAGTAGTGACGGCTTTTCACTGGGCTCCTCGCCCTCCGCTCTCAGTTCCAGCGTCGCCTCTGCCGTGAGTGTCGCCAGCACTGGCAGGAACGCACCGGCTTCGACCAGTGGCGCGTCCAGTCCAATCGTGCTGTCAGCGTCGAGGTCGTACTCAGCAACGAGGTCACGTGCCGCCGAGAGCAACTCGCCGTGGCTGTACGCACCACTTTCGTCGACTATCGCGGCGTCCTCCGACGCAACTCGTTCGGGTGGCTCGATTGGGTTCTCACTCCACATCTCCTGCTCGAAGTGGACAACATCTGGCTCCTCCGGTGGGCCGCCGTAGGCAATCTGTGTACACTGCGGTGTCAGTTCGTAGCGCGCTGTCCAGCCCGCCGGGAGAACGAGGGCACGCGACTCGACGGGTTCGGTCGCGTCGAGTTCGACGGTTGCGCCGACCAGTGTCGCGCCGATGGCCGCAAAGATTGGGTCTGCGGCGTCTGCGCGTCGATTCTGGTCGTCGGGGCCTGCTTCCTTCGGCCCGGAGAGCACCGTCACGGCAGCACCGGGGTGAACGCCGTAGTGGCCGAGCAGATTGCCTGATTTCCAGACGTTCGGGACGAAATCACTGTAGGTGTAGGGGGCTGTTCGTGCGGGCGTTTCGATGACAGTGCCATCAGCACTGCGACAGGCGGCGACGAGGTCCTTGAGCGACTCCATTAGAAGGAGTTACGGAGCCTATCAAAAAAGCCCTGCTCTACCTCGATGTCCTCGCCGCCGGCCTCTGCAAATGCCTCCAGCGCCTCGCGTTGCTCCTCGTTGAGCGAATCTGGAGTGACGACCTGCACCTTCACCAACAGGTCGCCGCTGCCACGGCGCTGTGGCCGCGGCATTCCTTTCCCGCTGAGCCGGAAGGTTTCGCCGCTCTGGGTGCCCTCCGGCACCTCGAACTCGACGGTGCCGTCGAAGGTTTCCAGTTCGACTGTATCGCCGAATACGGCCTGTGGGAACGAGATGGCCTTGCGAGTCTGTAAATTTGCGCCCTCGCGGTCGAAATCAGGGTGGTCCTCGATGTCGATTTCGACGAGCAAGTCACCGTTTCGGCCCCGCTCGCCTGGTGCGCCCTCCCCGCGCATTCGGAGTGTCTGGCCACTCTGTATTCCTGCCGGAATCTCGACTTGCAGGGTGGTCTGGTTGCGGACGATACCGTCGCCACGGCAGGTCGAACACCGCTCGTCGTAGATCGTTCCCTGGCCCTCACAGCGCTGGCAGGCCGTCCGCTGTTGCATCCGCCCGAACGCAGTCTCTTGGACGCGCGTCTGCTCGCCACTGCCGTTACAGTCCGGGCAGGTCCGAGAGTCTGTCCCCGGTGGGTGGCCACGGCCACCACACTCTCCGCAGGCTTCTGGCCGCGTCACGGTCAGTTCTTTCTCGGTGCCGTGATAGGCCGTTTCGAGGTCGATTGACAGTTTGGTCTTGAGGTCCTGTCCGCGGCGGTTGCCACCGCCGCTGCCGCCACCGAAAAACTGGTCGAAGATGTCCTGCATATTGCCGAATGGGCCGCCTCCGCCGGCAGCACCGCCGAAGGGGTCACCGCCGCGCCCGCCCCGACCACCGGAGTCGGTCGCGCCGCGTTTCTCGGCCTCGACGAACTGCTCGTGGCCCATCTGGTCGTACATCTGTCGTTTCTCGTCGTCGGTCAACACCTCCTTAGCTTTCTTTGCCTTCTTGAACTTCTCCTCGGCGTCTGGGTCGTCACTCACGTCCGGGTGATACTCTCGGACGGCCTCGCGGTACGCGCTCTCAATCTCGTCGTCTGCGGCGTCCCGTGAAACGCCAAGGATATCGTAGAAATCTTCGGGCATCCGTTATCCGCGTCTATGATACTGCGACACTAAAGATGACCGGGTCTGGGGACGCCTGTTCGTCGGCCTCACTTTGCCGGTCTCGGGATGGTCTGAGCCGCGTTAACCCGACGCTTTTTGAGCGCTGCACGTCTCTCTCTAGATATGTCTGGATCACTGGAGGGAACGGACAAAATCGTCTACGAACCGTCCGATGAGTTCCTAGAATCGAGTAACGTCGCCCAGTTCATGGCTGAACACGATATCGACGACTACGAAGAATTACATCGCCGGTCGACGACCGACATCGAGGGGGTCGAGGCGTCGGGACTGGACTGGTTCTGGGACGAGGTTGTCGATACGCTCGGTCTCGAATTCGACGAACCGTACGACGCCGTCAGGGACGACAGTGGGGCACGACGTGCCCCGGACAACGCGAACCGCGACGGCCCGCAGTTCACCGACTGGTACGTTGGGGGGAAACTGAACATCGCACACAACGTCGTCGACCGCCACGCTCAGCCGGACTCGGAAACCCGAAACAAGGTCGCGACAATCTG
>JAQCNR010000071.1 GCA_028274925.1 Halovenus sp. | reverse complement strand
GCCGTCTGTCCGGGAATTACCGACACCTCGATGCCACGGCGCAGTCTCAGCGAAGAAGAGTGGGAGTACACGAAAAACGAGATGTCCGAAGAATATCCCCTCAAACGACTGGGCAAGCCCGAGGATATCGCCAATGCGATGCTCTTTCTGGCCTCGGACGAAGCGGACTGGATTACCGGCGAAGCGCTGGTCGTCGACGGCGGCTTCTCCAGTTGCTGAGGGGCCAGCGATGTAAGTCGCTCTGTCGCTTCGTTCGTTTCAGTAATTTCGACATACTGCTGTTCTGGAGGTTCACCCTACAGAACACGAGCAGTCGGACAGTCCACAGTGTTTACTACCGGCCCCCCGAACCGAGCCACTATGTCAGACCACCACCGAAAACTGGAGCGGATGTACCACGACCACGCACCGATAAACGATTTTTTCGACCCCGAACTGAGTATCTCAGAGGGCGCATCAACGCTCGAATTACCGGTCTCGGAAAAACTGTACCACCCCGGCAACGCGGTGCATGGCACAGCCTACTTCAAGGCGCTCGACGACGCTGCCTTTTTCGCGGCAAATTCACTCGTCGAAGATGTCTTTCTGCTCACGACGCAGATGAATCTCTACCTTACTCGGCCAGTCTCTGAGGGCCACATGCTCGCCCGTGGCGAGGTGCTGCACGACAATCCTGGCCAGTACATCGCAGAGGCGGTGCTTGAAGACGACGACGGCAACCAACTCGCCCGCGCGACAGCGACTTTTGTCCGCAGTAACATCGAACTGGACGCCGAGATTGGCTACGAGTGAGTGTCACGCTGTCGCAGACAGAAGCCGTCGCTTGTACGCTAGTCTCTCGAACGTGTAGACCCCGAAATCGGTCGTGTCGGGCGCCTCGACCTCACCGGTACCGAGCCAGTCGACATACCGCTCGAACGCGCCCCAGACCTTGTCGAACTCCGGTTCGTGGCCCCACTGCCAGCACGGGGCAGGCGAATCTCTCCCTAACTGTTCCTCCCGGCAGTCCTCGAGGCGATACCACAATTTTGCCCGGCCGTAGTACCGACCCGCCCTGCCGTCGCGGGTAAGCAGATATGCGTCTCCGACCCACTCCTCGCAGAGGCCAACGAGACAGGCCCACGTCATCGAGGGCCACTCGTCCCCAAGGCGCTGGTGAGCGCACTCGCGGGTGGCTCTCGTATACGATTCGAGTGTTCCGCGGAGATGGACCGCAGTTTCGTCAGCACCGGCCTGACGGGCGTAACAAATTGCATACAGCAGGTCACCGACAGCGAGGTTGCCGTTGGACCCCAGTAAATTCAGACCGAATTCCCGGAACCGGGTGTATGCCGACCGTGCCATGCGGCGGGCTGCGGTCTCGTACCGGTCCTCGCTGGCGTGGGTTTCGGCCTGTTCGGATTCGGAGGTCTGCCACTGCACCGCCACACTCGGATGTCGCTTCCTACGGACGAAAAGGTTCCCTCGATTATCCCAGTAATCACGACGAAAACGGCCGCAGAACTGTGTCCCGGTGCAGCGGTAATGCGCGATTTCTCCGCGCCCCCGTCGTTGCACTCATTCTGAGTCCTCCAAACGGCCGAGAGATTGCCTGAGCAGCCCATGTGAACGCCTCTCAGCCCGCAAACGAAACGGGGGCTTTTTAAGTTCGGGAAAGAGATAATCGCTACAGTCTAGTGGCGCGACGTGGAAGCGTTACGACATGACCGTCAGCGTACTCGTGCCGTCGTCGCTCGCCCGGGAAGCCGAAGACCAACGCGAGGCAACTCGCAAGATAGGCTACGTGGCCCGCGCGGCCACCGTGTTCAGGGTAGACCGATTGTCGGTCTACCCGGACCCCGACGGCGAACGGAAATACGACGACGGGTTCGTCGAAACCGTACTCAGGTACGCCGCAACACCCCCCGAACTCCGAAAGGAGGTCTGGGATACGCGGGACGAACTGGCGTACGCGGGCGTCTTGCCGCCGCTCCGCTCGCTCTCACAGACCGGCTCCGGATCTGACGATTCGGGGTCGTTAAGACAGGGAATCGTGACGAAGGCCGCATCCGATGGGCGCGTCCGGGTCAATTGCGGACTGCAACACCCAATCTCGCTCGCCGTTCCAGACGGACTGGAACTGGTCGAGGGAGAGCGTGTCACCATCGACGTCTCTTCGCGAGAGCCGGTCCGGGCGAAAATCGTCGACAGGCCATCTGGCTACACAGTCGACGCCCCGGACCTCGATACGGCAGTGTCGCGGTCTGACACAGGACTTACCATAGCCGCCTCGCGGCACGGTGAGCTACTGGGGACAGACCGCATTGACGAACTCGCCGCCCAGTCCGCCGACGCGGACGGGCACTCGTACACAGTCGCCTTTGGCGCACCCGAGCGGGGGCTGCCCGCAATCATCGGGAATTCGCCGGAGGAAATTCGCGAAGACGGCTTCGAAGAGACTGGAGGGTTCGACCTCTGGCTGAATACGGTTCCGAACCAGGGCAGTCAGGTCGTCCGCACCGAAGAAGCGGTGTTCGCGACACTTGCCTGCCTGAACCTCATGGACTAACACCATGCCACAACCAGAACGACCACGAAAAGGCTCGATGGGCTTCAGCCCGCGTAAGCGAGCGTCCAGTGAGACGCCTCGCTTCAATAGCTGGCCAGATGACGACGGCCAGCCTGCGCTCCAAGGGTTCGCCGGCTACAAAGCTGGCATGACCCACGTCGTGATGATTAACGACGAACCGGACTCCCCACGACAGGGGATGGAGGAGACAGTGCCGGTGACCGTCGTCGAGACGCCACCGATGCGCGTTGTTGCGCTCCGAGCCTACGAAGACACACCTTACGGGAAGCGACCGCTGACAGAGGTCTGGACCGACGACGTTCACTCGGACCTCGAACGGGCACTCGACGTGCCCGAGAACGGCGCCGCTTCGGAGGAACAGATTCACGAGGCACTCGAAGACGGACGACTCGGCGACGTACGTGCAATTACGCACACCGTCCCGGGCGATGTCGACGGCGTGCCCAAGAAGAAACCTGACGTGATGGAGAACCGCATCGGCGGTGGCTCGCTCGAAGACCGCGTCGAGTTCGGACTCGACCTGTTGGGCGACGGCGAGTACTCCGTCAACGATGTGTTCCGCGCCGGAGAGTACTCCGACGTGGCCGCCATCACGAAAGGGCAGGGGACGCAGGGTCCCGTCAAACGCTGGGGCGTCCAGAAGCGAAAGGGCAAACACGCCCGGCAGGGCTGGCGACGACGGATCGGAAACCTCGGTCCGTGGAACCCAAGCCGTGTTCGCTCGACGGTCCCACAGCAGGGACAGACGGGCTACCACCAGCGCACCGAACTCAACAAGCGCCTCATCGACCTTGGCGAAGACGATGACCCAACCGTCGAGGGCGGATTCATCGACTACGGCGAGGTTGACAACGAGTACGCGCTCGTGAAAGGCTCGGTGCCCGGACCGGACAAACGACTGGTCCGCCTGCGTCCCGCAGTGCGTCCGAACGACCAACCGCGCCTCGACCCAGAGGTCCGGTACGTCTCAAACGCATCGAATCAGGGATAAACTATGCAGGTACCAGTACGCACAACCGACGGGGACACAGACGGGGAGATTGACCTCCCTGACGTGTTCGAAGGCGAGTATCGGCCCGACCTCATCAAGAAGGCCGTACACGCTGCACAGGCGAATCGCAAACAGGACTACGGTGCCGACGAGTACGCAGGGATGCGAACGCCTGCCGAATCGTTCGGTAGTGGCCGCGGTCAGGCACACGTGCCACGAGAGGGTGGCAAAGGCCGGCGCGTCCCACAGACCGTGGGCGGCCGACCAGCCCACCCCCCGAAACCCGAGAAGGACCGGTCGCTGTCGATGAACAACAAGGCTCGACAGAAGGCCGTCCGCTCGGCCATCGCCGCAACCACCGACGCCGACGTTGTCGCAGACCGAGGCCACGAGTTCGACGACGATGTCGAACTGCCCGTGGTCGTCTCCGACGACTTCGAGGACGTCCACAAGACGAAGGAAGCGGCTGAAATGCTCGACACACTCGGCCTCGGGGCCGACATCGAGCGCGCAGACGAGACGAAAATCAAGGCCGGACAGGGGTCGGCGCGTGGCCGGAAGTACACGCGACCGAAATCCGTCCTTTTCGTCACCAGCGAGGAGCCATCGCGAGCAGCGCGAAATCTCGCTGGCGCAGACGTCACCACGGCCGCCGAACTGAACGCAGAGGACCTGGCACCCGGCACCCACCCCGGTCGACTGACCGTGTGGACCGAAAGTGCCGTCGAGGAGGTGGCTGACAAATGATGGACGCCATCAAACACCCCCACGTCACTGAGAAGACCGTCGACAAGATGGACTTCGACAACAAGATGGTCTTCATCTGCCAGACGGACGCGGCCAAAGACGAGATTCAGGCGGAGGTCGAACAGCAGTTCGACCTGACCATCACCGATATCAACACGATGATTACGCCGAAAGGTGAGAAGAAGGCCGAAGTAACGCTCTCCGATGACCACGACGCCCAGGAAGTCGCAAGCCGAATTGGGGTGTTCTAATCCATGGGACAGCGAATTCGTGGACAGCGGCGTGGCCGAGGTGGCTCGACGTTCCGAGCCCCGTCACACCGCTACAAGGCGAATATGGACCACCGAAAGCTGGAAGATGCCGATACAGTCACCGGCGAAGTGCTCGACATCGAGCACGACCCAGCACGCAGTGCACCCATCGCTGACGTGCAGTTCGACGACGGTGACCGCCGACTCGTCCTCGCCCCCGAAGGCGTGGCAGTTGGCGAAGAGATCCAGATTGGCGTCTCGGCGGCTATCGAGCCCGGGAACACGCTCCCACTGGCAGAAATCCCAGAGGGTGTCCCGGTCTGTAACGTCGAGGCCAACCCTGGCGACGGCGGGAAATTCGCCCGCGCGTCGGGTGTCAACGCGACGCTCATGACCCACGACCGCAACGTGTCGGTCGTTCAGTTGCCAAGCGACGAAGTCAAACGACTCGACCCGCAGTGCC
>JAQCNR010000210.1 GCA_028274925.1 Halovenus sp. | reverse complement strand
GTGGCTCGTGCTGCGATGGGCGGTCGTCGCCCGCCCCCCGCGGGGCGGGCGCGACCAGCCCGAGCAGTTCACGTTCACGACGTTCTGTGACAGGATTCGCCACGGGCTGGAAGCAGAGTTAGAGCGGCTATGGGAGATCGAAATGAACGGTGTTGGCGTCCCCGACGCGTACGCTTCGGCCGCGGGCTGAGCAGCCCGCGGCCTCGGGCCAGCGAGTCCTCAGCAGCAGCACTCCTCAGAAACCGCGTCAACAACCGTTCTCATTGCTGTCTCCGTTCCATTCAGACTAACGCTTCGATTCACTCAGCTACTGCTCCGAGATTGAACGGTTCACACCAATTCAACTCGGCTTCCGAATACTCGATTGGGAAGTACCGATTGTTGATACCGAGAGCTGTGACTGAAAGTTGAAGAGGGCAAGGGCACCGCGCCAGCGGTGCCCGATATGTTCCCAGTAAGCCGGTTTGTGTCGGAATCGGCTGCAGCGGACCTGCTACAACAGGTTCGCTGGCGTGACGGCGTCTATTACCCGCGCTGCCGTGCCGAATCTGTGATTCGGTACGGCAGCTATCGGGTCTTCCAACGATACCGCTGTAAGAATTGCGACCGCACGTTCAACCACTAGACCATCCGTTCTAGTTTAACGAAGAGTCCAGGTGCTGTCTGTTGATTCGATATCGTCGCAACTACGCGGTTGAGGAACCCGGTGGGAGTTATGCCATACTCACCACCGGACTCGGTAGTTGTTGGCCGTATTCAAAGAGCGTTTCCTTCCGATGAGTTGCGCGAGCGCGCTCGCGCAACGAATCTCGTCGAACGCGAGAGGGAGTTCAACATCGTTGCGCTGTTTTACACGCTCTCGTTTGGCTTCGCTGCTGGCTCAGACCACTCTCTCCAAGCGTTTCTCGAACGCTACGTTGAGATGGCTGACTGTGACGAACTCTCCTACGCGGCGCTCCACGAATGGTTCGAACCAGGCTTCGTTGCACTCCTTCGAGAGATTCTCGATGACCAGTCGCGCTCGCGGGGCCTGTCCACGCGAGGACGAGGAACGTACGAGCAGGACAAGCCACCGGTGTTTATGCTCGCTGGTCTTAGAAGTGGCAACCGGTATGTACTCCCTGCGAAAGCCGCCGACGAATCAACGATTCGACTCCTGCTGATCGGCCAGCAGGAGTCGTTAACCGTCTACACCGACGGATTTCGAGCGTATGAACCGCTTGACGGAGACGATGCATTCACCCGTGAATACGTCGTCCACAGCGACGGAGAATACACCGGCGGAGATGTCCACGTCAATACGTGCGAGAGCCACGGATCGCTGGTGCGATCCTGGCTCTCGCCGTATCGAGGTGTCTCAAAAGACAAACTGACACCGTATCTCAGAGCGCTCTAACTTCGTCGCCGTGTCTATCGAAAATTGGGGAAAGAAGCACTAAAACTATTCTTGAAACCGTTCTCTAACTCATCAACAATCTACGTCATAAGAGCGTTGGGTAACTCTATTCTCCTTGCCACCGAAACGACAAAGTACGTTTCCACCCGATCAATAGTCAAGAACTCAGATGGGATCAACACAAAAGCGGATCAAGGCGGCACAAAAGGCTATAGACGTCATTGAGATACTTCGATGCCGCGATGCTGCGACACCAGAAGAGGTTGCAGAGGTCCTTGATATCTCGAAGACTAGCGCCTATTACTATCTTCGGACACTCAATGAGTCTGGATATGCTGTCAATGACGACGACGGGTACCGACTGTCACTTCGGCTGTTCAGTCTTGGAACAGACGTTAGGTCAAAGCAATCCGTATATCATACAGCGTCCGAGCAAGTGAGCCGGCTGGCAGATGAGACGGACGAGCTGGCACTGTTTATGATTGAGGAGGAGGGTAAAGGTATTTATTTAGATCTAAATCGTGGAGAACGTGCGGCAATCCAAGCTGACTGGCTTGGGAAGCGATGTCACCTTCACGACAACGCGCTGGGAAAAGCCATCCTGTCTCTTTTTTCAGAAGATAAAGTCAAAAAAATCATTAATAACCACGGGTTACCTAGGACGACTGAGAATACAATCACAGACCGGGATGTCTTGTTTAACGAACTTGATGAGATTAGAGAGACTGGCGTTGCCTTTGACCGAGAGGAGCAACTCCAAGGGCTCCAGTGCGTTGCCGCACCAGTTATTAATAACAATCAGGGATCTCAGTCTGTATTAGGGGCAATCTGTGTTGCCTCACCCACAAGTCGAATGGACAAAAAGCGACGTACTGAGGAGTTCCCCCGTCTTGTCCAAGACGCAGCGAATATAATCCAACTTAACCACGTTTCAGAGTAAGCCAGAGGGGTAGATTATCCAATTCATTGGCTTATTTTCTCTCCGGTCCGGCGAGCAGTGGATTTGCTCGTTCATATCGCGGTCATCGAAGGCTACGAGTATTCACCGCCGACAACACACCCAAATTGGGAGGTCTCACAGTTGTCGAGGAACGAGCAGCATCTATGTACGTGAATTTGCTAACGACATCTTCCCATCCAGTGCTGGCCACCGTGGGACCCGATATCCCTGCCACAAAATCTGATCTTGTAGAAGCCAACAACGTTGTGATCGCACTCGAAACCCGCGAGGTCAACGACGAGGAGTCATCACGGGAGAGGATATGTGTGAGTCCTACTCCTTTTGATGACGATATTTGCCGCACGGGGGCTATGACTGCGATATAACTAATTGTTCAGAAGGGGAACAGGGAGTCAGATGTCGGATCTCGCTTTAGCAGTTCGATTTCGTGTCCGTCTTGATCTTCTGTAAATGCGTAGAGGTTATCGCAGGATTCGGGGTCACGGTAGTGTGGAGCATCCCGTTTCATAAGCGTCTCCCAATCGTCGTGGATGTCGTCGATCCGGACACAAAGGTGACCCCAACCGTCACCGAAGTCGTAGGTGTCCCCGTCGTAGTTGTAGGTAAGCTCGACAGCCATTTCCTCAGGCGCCGCATCTTTCGGTTCAACGAAGTAGTTCGCGAAGGTATCCGCCTCCCAGCGAT
>JAQCNR010000064.1 GCA_028274925.1 Halovenus sp. | reverse complement strand
GAAGATGGCTGGCGAGAGACGCTCGAACGGCGTCTCGAAGACGCCCCGCAGGCAACCCGCTCGAACGTCGACTTGCACGACCTCTCTGTCGACGAAATTGACGACGAACTCCAGATCACCTTCACCTTCGAGTGGGGCGACGCTGACCGGGCCGCCGCCATTGCAAAAACATTCGTCGAATACGTCGAGGGAACGTACGTCGAAGGCATCGTGCCGGGCTACGAGTACGTCTCACCGGTGGCTGATTTGCTCTCGGCAGCGAGTCAGGGCGACGACGGAGACACCCGCGGCGGGACGCCACTCTAATCCATCGCGATATAGGTCTGTGTACTGCTGACGCCGTCGATCGACTGAATTTCTGTCGCAGCTATATCCTTCACCTGACTCGGCGAGTCGACAGCGACGACGGCGATGAGGTCCACGTCGCCGGCGACGATGTGTGTCCGCTCGACGCCGTCGATAGCCGTGATTGCCTCCTTGAGTCTGTCCGCCTCGCTCGTGTTCGCCTTGATCATGACGTATGCTCGTACCATCTTAGGCACCTCCAAGTTGTGTTCGCGCTGATTCGCCGACGATCAACTGCCGGGCTTTGTTGATATTCTCCGTTTCTCCGAGGACGACAACTCTGTCACCGCTCTCGAGAGAGTTGTCCGCGTCCGGAAGTCGGAGTGGTTCGCCTGCTGGGCCGTATGCAATTAATCGCGCGGTCCCAGGGAGTTCGAGTTCACTCAGCGTGTAGTCTTCCATCGGTGACTCGGGGGTAACGGTGAACTCGACAATCTGCAGGGACTGCTCGATATCCGCAATCGCGCGGATATTACCGCCGGTCAGGGCGTTTTTGGCGACAATTGCGCCGAGACGCTCTGGATAGACAATCTGGTCGACCTCCGTAACGTAGCGGCGGTAGATATCTTCTCGGTAGTCCTCGTCGATTCGCATGACAGTCCGACAGTCGTACTGGTTGGCAATCGCACAGGCCGCATAATTGGCGTTGAGGTCGCCGGTCAATGCTCCGACGGCGTCGGCGGTTTTGATCCCTGCCCGCACGAGCACCGCCTCGTCAGTGCAGTCGCCGTGGATGACGTCGAACCCCTCTGACCGTGCCCGCTCGACGGCTGTCTCGTCGGGGTCAACGAGCACGACTTCGTGGTCGGACTCCCGAATTGCCCGCGCGGTCCGCAGTCCAACCCGACCCGCGCCCAGAATTACGAAACGCATGTGTTACCGTACGACAAGGAGGGAGATAAAACTATCCCGGGGGGAACACTTTTCTCGTGACATGTCGTAACATACCATAATGGTTCAGGCATTTATTATGATCAAAACTGCCGCGGGTGAGTCCGCGACGGTTCGCGAGCGCGTACTGGAGATGGACCCTGTACTGGAGGCTCACGTTGTCGCGGGGCAGTACGACGTGGTTGCTGAGGTGCAGGGAGAAGAAGTCTACGAAGTCATCCACGCGGTTGCGACTGACCTCACGAGTCTCGACGGTGTCGTCGACACTCGCACCTACATCTGTCTGGAGTAAGTTGTTTTCTGGAAACTGTTCACTCGATTTGTACGTATTCCTGACCGCTGTGCCTAGCGCTCCGTGATTGAGACTCTCATCGCCCACCTGTCTCTCTCGTGTGCTTTCGCGATGTCGATGCAGAGTTTGGCGCTGATTCCGGGGACGCCGAGACCGTGACTGGTCGCCTGTCGCCACGCCGTCCGGGCAGACAGGGCCACAGCGCCCACAGTGAGTGCGCTCAGCGCTATGAGCCCGGGATGGGCTATCATCACCAGTCCCGCGCCGAGCAGGCCCGCTGCAAAATAGGCACTCGTAACCGAACTATCTCTGGGTTGCTGTCGTTCCATCATATCTCTCCGTAGTGGCTGGGTTCATATAAATTAAATCTGAATGATATTTCTGCAAACCGCGCTACTGAAATTTCCTTCAGTTGTGCGGGCTACCACTGGTGCTGGTATGCATGCACGCCCTTCGGAACATAAAGCTACAACTGCGTTGCCCTCTCATCGACAGGTAATGCGAGACACAGTTGACCCCCGTATCGAGGTTGACCTGGGTCCCGTCCTCTGGGCGGCAGGGGTCGTTATCGTCTGTGGACTGGTTGGCAACTTCGTGCTGGGCCACCCGCAGTTACTCGCTCACGGTGCCTTTTTGGCTGGCATTGTCAGTTCATTCCGCAGTGACTACTACCAGAACTCGGGGAACAGTGCCGCTATCGGGACGTTACTCGGAACGATGCTCATAACGCCAGCGCTCGTGTACCTGCGGGTTGTCTTCGCTTTTGATATACAGGGGACCGGCGATATCTTGTTTGGCTCCGGAGCAATTGCGTTTGTCTGGCTGATTCTGACCGTTACCATCCTTCTTCCAGTGGCGTATATCGGCTCTCTCGTCGGGGACGTCACCCGGAAGAAACTCGGTGGCCCATTCGGATACTGAACGCGTGACTGTGCCTACCGACGCCGGCCTCCCGCTGGAGTGAGATTGTACACTCGAAGGCAATTCCAGTAAATCGCGTTGTGAGTCTCTTCCGAGGCTGGTTTGATATATCGACTGTCCCCTCAAACTGGCTGATAACAGGGTACTATCCCGACCAGTTCGCAGCTCTGAGTTGTTGAATGTCACGTTTCGTATATTAACGTGTGTAGGGTTCATTTACCAAGGGGTTGTACAGCATCAAAAACCACCGACGGCACACTGACAATTGGTGACAAACAGTGGAGGTTATTTTCTAAGCTGTACATTCATTTTGTTTAGATGCGTGGGTCAGATTCCGGGAAAACTTTATTACTATTGTGGGAAGTTACTGAAACATATCGCATCGTCATAGGGACTACATGCTACACGCGGACCCAGCACAGCGCAGAAAGTGACACTGCAGTACAACACAACACTCATGGCATCTTCAGAAGATTCAGAAAACCGTGCACCGGAACTCAACCGACGTCGACTCCTTGCGGGCCTTGCGGCATCTGGCGTCGCCGCAACCGCTGGCTGTTTCGGCGGTGACCAGGAAGAAGCAGACCCAGATGACGCGCGTGACGAAGAACAGGTAGAGACAACCGACATCGTAGAAGGGGGACGACTGAACTTCGCGCTCCCAGTCGGTAGCATCGGCCAGTACGACCAGGCTCAGTCCGGGTCGGCGGCAGACGCAGTTGCTTTCAACACCGTCTACGACGGACTCCGCGTCACTACACCACAGGGTGAAAGCCTGAACTGGATGGCTAACTCCTTCGAGGTGACCGACGCACAGGACGTCAGCGCGTCCGCCGCAGACGCCTCGAACAACGATTACACTGACTATATGGCGGAGTACGAGATTACGGGCGTCACAGAGGGCATCGCCACCTTCGACTTGGGCGAGAACAATCTCGTCATCAGTCGACACCCCGACGATGTATCCGCCGTCGGCAACGGTGACCTGACCGAGGGCGACATGATGCGGCTGCTGACCCGTGAGGAGGCCGGCGCTGCAGTCGACGGCGGCACCTACGGGACAAAAATCGAGGCCAGCGTCCACGAAGGCATCACGTTCAACAACGGCGAAGAACTGACCTCGGAGAACATCGTCCGCTCGTACGACCGGTTCGTCGGCGGCACACTCGAGGGCCAGCAGTTCGATTCCTTCCTGCACGCTCGTTCGACCGGCGATTACAGCGTCGAGATGTACTCGCTGGAACCGGACGCGACCGCGAGCGTCTCGATTATCCCGTTCACCATCTTCCCGTCGGAACACATCGACGTCGAGCCGGGCGAACTCGACCCACGTGGCGGCGGTCCGACGCCGGTCGGCACCGGTCCCTACGAAGTCGAAGAGTTCGAGGAAGGCAATCAGCTGCTGTTGACGCGGACGGACAACTACTGGCTCGAAGATGTCGGCCTCGAGAACAAGGAGTGGTGGAATGGTTCGGAGGACTTCCCGGCTGGGCCGGTCATCGACGAGATTAACATTCGGTTCCAGTCGAACCAGGGCCAACGAACCGCAGCGCTCAAAGACGGCTCGGTCGATGTTGCCTACGGACTCTCGCCGGCGGACCAGACGACGTTCCAGCAAAGTGACCAGTTCAGTGACTACCGGGTCTCTGCAGCAGACGCGACCGGGTACAACTTCATGCAGATTCCGATTGAGGGCGACGGACCGCTGAGCAACCAGGGCGTCCGCCAGGCAATCCAAAGTGTCATTCCTCGGAAGCAAATTGTCGACACCGTCGAGGACGGCTGGGCGTCGCCCGCCCGCCTGCCTTTCCCGGTACCGTCCGCGGGGCCGGCAATCGAAGGCGATTACGAAGAAGTCGCCCAGAATGCCGACTGGGCATACCCTGTCGAACCCCAGACCGACGAAGTGAATTCGCTGGTTAACGACTCCGGTGTCGAAACGCCGCTTTCGGTCACTATTGACACCAACTCGGGCAACGCGTCTCGCCAGCAGAAAAACCAGCTCATCACCGGCGAGATGAACGAAACCGACGTGTTCGAGGACTGTGAAGTCAATCTCCCTGCGGATCTCACCACTTGGTTCCGCCAGACCCTCATTCAGGAGTCGGCGACAGCGGATTACATGGACCGAAACGCGACGGCGATGCTCGGGTTGACTGCCGGCTTCGACCCCGACAGCTACGCCCGGGGGATTCACCACCCCGACAGCTACAACGGGTGTTGTAACTTCTTCCACCCGCCGGGCACCTTCGAGTTCACCGATAGTATCGACGAGGCTCGGTTCGGACTCGACGCCATCACGGACGTCAGCGCCCGACAGGAAGCCTACCAGGATGTCTGGCCGGAAATCTCCGAGGCAGTTGGGAACACGATTATCGACTACTCGCTGAACGTCGCTGTTGCCGGTCCACCCATCCAGGGATACAACGCGTATCCTGACCCGCGGGCCCTCCTCACGTACTCGCTGTACGCGCCGTATGGTAGCGACGGTGAAGGACTCATCGCGTTTATCGACCGTGAAGGAGAAAGCGGTAGCGGCGACGGGAACTAAACGGCTCCGGTAACTCTATTACAAGTATGAGCCTTCGACGGTTTATCATTCGCCGCGTGCTAGTTTCTATCCCAATACTGCTTGGGGTGTCGATGATCACATTCTTTCTCGTCAATCTCGCGCCGATCGACGTGGTGGACGTGATTATCGGGATCAATCCCGACGCGACGCAGGCAGACTACGCGAGGTTACGCAACGAACTCGGGATCGACAGGCCGATCTATATCCGGTACTGGGACTGGCTCACCAGCGCGCTTCAAGGCGACTTCGGGCCGGTCTACTCACGTGGGCTGGACGCGGGCGAGCTGATCGCCGCCCGCTGGAAGGAGACGGTCCTCCTCGGGCTGTACGGGTGGGTGATTGCGCTGTTGATCGCCATCCCGATTGGTATCTACTCCGCACTCAAGAAAGGCCAACTCGGCGACGATGTCGGCCGGTTCGCCGCACTGACCGGTATCTCGATCCCGAACTTCTGGCTCGGGCTGATACTGCTCGGGTTCTTCTCTTCACAACTGGGTATTTTCAGCGCGTCGACACCACAGACGCCGTTACTCCACACAAAAACACTCGCGTGGCTGTTGTTGCCGGGAATCACCATTGGGTCGGCCGCAGCGGCGAACCTGATGCGTATCATGCGAACGTCGATGATCGAGGAGATGAACAAAGAGTACGTGACCGCTGCGCGTGCGAAAGGGCTTCCCGAGCGGACGGTAATGCTCAAACACGTGTTGCGAAACTCGCTCATCTCGGTTGTCACCGTTGCAGCCTTCCTGACTTCAGGTATCGTCGCCGGTTCGGTTGTCGTCGAACAGGTGTTCGGCTGGCCGGGTCTGGGAAGGGCATTCGTTACGGCGGCTACGAGACAGGAAATCAATCTCATCCTCGCTATCACGCTGTTCACCGGGACTGCGATTGTGCTCATGAACCTGGTCGCCGATATCTTGTACGCCGTACTCGACCCACGAATTAGAGACGAATACTAACTATGTCAACGAAACGAGGACGAATTACAATCGACGGATTCGACGCGGATGTAGTCGAACAGCGAGAGGAGCTGTCCGACTGGAGTGAAGATAAAGACACTAACCTCGAGAGCAGGTGGCGACGGGTCGCTCGTGAAATCAGACGGGACCGGCTGGCGCTCATCGGCGGCACTGTCGTGTTCGTGATGCTGTTGCTGGCGATATTCTCCCAGCCAATCAAGGCGTTCGGGGTCACCATCCAGCCCATCTCGATTACGCCGTACGACCCGGGTCAGCAGTTCGTGGCCGGAACGACCGAAAACTACGCCGACCCGAGTTTCCTCCCCTGGTCGGAGGGGTCGCTGCTGGATTACCCATTCGGGACCGACACACTCGGTCGTGACGTCTTCTCGCGGGTCATGGCGGGCACGCGCTACAGCGTGACGATTGGCCTTATTGTGACGGCCATCTCCGGCACGTTCGGCGTGATTTACGGCGGTATCTCAGGCTACTTCGGCGGCAAAGTCGACGGCGTTCTCATGCGTTTCGTCGACATGATCTTCGCCTTCCCCGGACTCGTGCTGGCGATTGTGATCCTGGCGCTGCTGGGCAAGGGCTACTGGCCGCTGGTACTCGCGTTTACCGCGACTGGCTGGGCAGGCTACGCCCGTCTCATCCGTGGTGAGATTCTGAAAGTCAAGCAAAACGAGTACGTGCTCGCAGCGAAGGCACTGGGTGCCCGGGACCGTCGGGTGCTGTTTCGCCACGTCGTCCCGAACTCGATTGCACCGGTTATCGTGCAGGCGACGCTCTCAATCGGGACTGTCGTCATCGGTGTCGCGGCACTCGGTTTCCTCGGACTCGGCTTCCCACCCGGTACGCCCGAGTGGGGAACGATGATCAACGCAGAACAGGGAACGGTCCTCAGCGCCCGAGGCTGGGTCCGTTGGTGGGTCACGGTCTTCCCGGGACTGATGCTGTTCCTGTTCGTGATGGCAATGAATATGATCGGTGATGCTATCAACGACGCCTTGGACGCACAGGGTGGCGAAGGAATCGACGCCGCAGGTGGTGGCGGATGACGCTGCTCGAAGTCAGCAACCTGACCGTCAAATTCTACACCCCCGACGGTGTCGTGCGGGCAGTCGACGACCTCTCTTACCAGATCGAACGCGGAGAGAAGTTCGGCGTCGTCGGTGAGAGCGGTGCCGGCAAGAGCGTGAGCGCGCTGTCGCTGCTCCGGCTTATCGAAGACCCCGGACGGATCGAGAGCGGCGCAATCCGCTTCTACGAGGACGACGCTGTCCAGACGTTCGAGGAGGACTTCCCGAAGAAGGTCGTTGACCTCGAAGAACTCCGCAACGAGACCGACTGGGAGACACTCGCAGAGTCACTCGACGAGGAGGGCGCTTCCGCGGAGGAAATAACCGGCGATAGCCGGTACGCCGGCGACGACCTGACCGATGTGCCAGCCGACGAGCTCAGCATTCAGCGCGTCCTCGAAGGCGGCTACGGCTCGGATGTCGGCCTCATCGACGAGCAGGACTTTATTGTCAAAAACGGCGACCGGAGCTACATCGAACTGCTCCGAGCACCCGAGAAGGCCATCCAGCGAATCCGGGGCAACCGAATTGCGATGATCTTCCAGGACGCACAGACCGCGCTGAACCCGGTCTACTCCGTCGGCGAGCAGATCTCGGAGGCGATTCGACACCACCTCGATTACAGCGACAAAGAGGCCAAGGAGCGAACTATCGAGTTGCTGGACCAGGTTGGTATTCCCGACGCAGAGGCGCGCTACGGCGATTATCCCCACGAGTTCTCCGGCGGGATGCAACAGCGTGTCATCATTGCGATGGCACTGTCGTGTGACCCAGACCTGTTGGTTGCAGACGAGCCGACCACCGCACTCGACGTGATGACCGAGGCGAAGATTCTCGGCGAACTGGAGACACTCAGCGACGAGTTCGATACGTCGATTACACTCATCACCCACGACTTGGGGGTCATCGCAGAACTCGTCGACCGTGTTGTCGTGATGTACGCGGGTCGTCCAGTCGAGAAAGCACCGGTCGAGGAACTGTTCTACGACCCGAAACACCCCTACACGGTTGGGTTGATGGCCTCGATTCCTCGTATCGGAACGGGCGCGGACAGGCTGAAGACGATACCGGGAACGATGCCGGACCTCATCGAGGTGCCCTCGGGCTGTTCGTTCCACCCTCGGTGTCCGTACGCCGAGGAAGCCTGTACGAGGAAAGACCCGATGCTGGTCGAACCTGAGACCGGCGAACCGGCAGAAGCGGAGGATAAACGCGGTGTGAGCTGTCTCGAATACACCGGTGACCTCACGCAGGGGCTGTCCTTCGACGTGAGCGTCGACAACCCGGCAGTAGGTGAGCAAAATGAGTAGGACCACACAGCCGATTCTCGAAGTTGACGGATTGAAGAAGTATTACGAGACAGGTGGCAGTTTCGTCGATTCGCTGCTTGGTCGCTCGAACACGGTCAAAGCAGTCGACGGCGTCGACCTGACACTGCAACCGGGTGAGACCCTCGGCGTGGTCGGCGAGAGTGGCTGTGGCAAGACGACGCTCGGCCGCGCACTGCTCCGGCTCATCGAGCCAACCGAAGGCTCAGTCACGTCCCGCCAGCGCAACGACGACGGTACGGTCGACGAACTCGACCTGACCGAACTGTCGAGTTCCCGACTCCGGGACCTCCGGACGGACCTGCAGTATATCTTTCAGGACCCGTTCTCGAGCCTGAACCCCCGGATGACCGTCGGCGATATTGTCGGTGAACCGCTGGACATCCACAACATTGCTTCCGGTGAGGAACGGACCCAGCGCGTCGAGGAGCTGCTGGATACGGTCGGGCTGAACCGCAGCCACGCCTACCGCTACCCTCACGAGTTCTCCGGCGGCCAGCGCCAGCGAATCGGCATCGCCCGTGCGCTCGCAGTCGACCCCGAAGTTATCATCTGTGACGAGCCGGTCAGTGCGCTGGACGTCTCCGTGCAGGCACAGATTCTCAACCTGCTGTCGAACCTGCAGGAAGAGTTCGACCTCTCGTACATCTTCATCGCACACGACCTGAGCGTGGTCGAGCATATCTCCGACCGCGTCGCGGTGATGTATCTCGGCGAAATCGCCGAGGTCGGCACCACCGACGAACTGTTCACCGCACCACGACACCCCTACACCGAGGCGTTGCTGTCGGTGATTCCGGAGCCGGACCCGGGCTGGGAAGGCAACAAGATTCTGCTGGACGGCGAGGTTCCTTCGGCTATCAACCCGCCGTCGGGCTGTCGATTCCACACCCGGTGTCACCGGGTCATTCCGCCCGAAGATCTGAGTATCGAGCAGGAGACGTTCCGCTCGGTTCTCACGCTGAAACTCTACGCCCGGCAGGCGGAGTCGACGACGGAACTGGTGACACTCGGCGGCACTGGACAGCTCCAGGAGGAGTACGACGAGACAGACCCGGTGGCAGTCGACCGGGTGATTCGAGACACCTACGAGATTCCGAGCCAGTTGCCGGACACAACGGCAGAGGAGACCGTTTCGACCAGCATCGAGCGTCTCGTTGAGGCAGAGCCACCGGCGGCTGCGGAGAAGCTCGATGAGGTCTTCGTCTCGCCGTGTGAGAAACAGCGACCAGAACTCGAACAGACGGCCGAGACGCAGGTCTCCTGTCTGCTGTACACCGACGAGTACAACACTGGACAGCCGGTCGTCACCGACCAGACTGGCGACGCCGCGGCCGACGACTGACTGAAGCGATACGTTGTTTACTTTTGAGCCGCTACCTCATGTAATGCGCCGGATTTACGAATCGGACGCCCTCGAACGCGACGACGAGGAGCCACTCGCACCCCGAGAGCGTCAGCGAGAGACGAAACCTCAGTCGTTCCGGTCCATCAGCGGGTCCGCCTGGAGCGACAGATTGCTCCCGCACAGGGTCCGGCGGTGGGCTGTGACGGTCGACCTGACAGCCCCGGACGGACCCATCGGGCAGGGCGAGGACGTCCCGTTTCAGCTCACGCTAAAAAACAGACTGCCGATGCCGGTCACGATACGGACGAACTCGCCGCGGCTGTGGGCCTGGACTGTCGACGGCGCACAGAGCGCATCACACGTCTCTCTAGAGAAACCGCCGACAGAGACGAACAAACTCAAACTCGACCGCGGCGAGCGCCGCCGGATCCGGCGCACCTGGTCGGGAATGTTTCGGGTGAGCAAACGAGAGTGGGAACACGCCGAGCGAGGCGAACACACTATCCGGGCCGCAGTCAACGTCTCCGACCCAGAAGCGGCCAATCTCACAGACGAGACGACCGTCTACATCTCCTAGCTGCTCATGTCGACGCCCTGGTCTTCTTCCATCCTGAACTCGAGGAATCGGCGGTCACAGTCCGCGCAGTACAGCGTAATGACCTGCCTGTCGCTACAGCAGGACTGCACCGGCGTGTTGTTGAAATCTATCGTCCCATCGCAGAACAGACACCAGTCCTGGAACGACCGAAGAGACTGGGCAATCATAAAGCGCTGGTTCGTGGGCACGTCGTCCCAGGCGGACTCAATCTCGCGGAGCGCGCGGTCGGTCGCAACGTCGAACACGAGCGCGCCCTCCGAGGGCCAGTTGTAGACGGTGTTGTACGCCCGCCAGGCGGTGTAGTCGTGGTCTTTCTCCAGGACTTCCGACTCCGGAGCACCGAACAACTGTGCGATGTCGGTAACACCAATCGCTTCGGTTCGTAGGTCTTCGATGTGACCGGCGACCCGCTCTGCGAAGGAGTCGGTGAACGCGAGTTTCTGCTCGTCACCTGTGTCCTTGACCGCACCTGCCGCCTTCAGGAATGGCTCTGGCTGGACGGCGTTCTGTCGCTCTTGTTTGATTCGCTCCGCGGTCGACTGCGTCTGCTCTTCTGACATAGGCCATTGTTGTCCGCAGCGCATTATAAATACACGGCACTCATGGGGTTGGTTGGCATACCTGGTCGCCCGACAGCTGACACGCTCTGTCTGCTGGTTTGGTCTCCTCAGGAAACTCTTGGGGGGTCGATTCAGACTGCCGAGTCGTACTCGTCCTCAAAAAACCGATGGACGAGTCCATCGTTGTTCCGCTCACGCTGTTCGCGGAACTCCCACAGGGACATCTCGTCCTCGCTCGACTCAGACCGCCGAGTCGTACTCGTCCTCGAAGTCCCGTTCGCTCCGGTAGGTGTCAACGAAGGCGTCGAGCTCGAACTCTTCGAGTTGCTTCTCGAACTCAGCGGTTGTCGGGCCGTCCTCGGCGTGGCTAATTGCGTGTTCCATCAATTCGACCAGCAGTTCCACGACAGTCCGGTGGAGTTCGTAGGAATCCATCTCAGCAATCCAGACGAGGCCGTAGCCGACCTCACCGTCGGCCGAGCAGTCCGCAACCGCCACATCTTCCGGATGCTCCTCGCGGACCATTGCGAGCGCGTGCGCGGTGCTGAACTCGTCGTAGTCGTCGTCGGTTGTAATCGTTGCCCGGAGCGTGTCGACGAGAAAGTCTGGCACGAACCGGCCCAGCGGGTGGACATCCATCACGACGGCGTGGGTTGCGCCACAGCTACAGGCCAGTTCGCGCATTCCCAAGTCTACGTCGTGGGTGTGCACTGTCTCGCCGCAGGGCAAGTCGAGGTGGTCGTCGGTACCGCCCGGGACACGTGGTTCCGCCATCTTACGGCCAGTCTTCGCGGCTCTCCTGTTCGATTTGCTCGGGCTGTTCGTCTGGTGCAAGCTGCCAACTGGCCGCCTCTGCCGCGTTTTCGACGTTGACGTACTCCCAGCCAGTCTTGCCGGCGAGTTCCTCGTCAGCCTGCTCCGTGCCGACGAAGACGTATCGGTCGCTGTCGAACTGCTCTTTGATGTTTTCGAGACTCTCCTCGCGGCTGCGCGGCCCCGAGAAGAAATCCTGTCTGATTCGGTGTTTGCGCGTGAAATTGGTCACGACGTAGGTCGGTTTCTCAGAGATCACGCCCACGTAGTTCGTCCACTGCCGGGCGTCTGTGAAGACTGAATCCGGCGCGCGGAATTCTTTCAGCGCGGCCAACTCGAACGCAAGCGTCATATCGCCATTGCCGCCATCCATACCTGACACTCCGGTGTCTACTAAAAAAAGGCCGTCGGTCCCTTCAGGAAGTTAGTCCGCCTGCGCTGGTGCTTCGAGTTTGTCGACGTTGATTTCGGGTTCCAGCAGTTTCTCTTTCTGGTCGGCGACCTGCAGTTGCTTGCGGATAATCCGCTTGAGGGCGGACTGCTGTGAGAGGTCACCAATCAGCACGCCACCGATGAGCTGTCCGTTCTTGAACGCCAGCCGTCGCCATTCGGTGTCAGAGTACTTTCGCTCGGCCGTTTCGTCGCCCAGCGTCGGGTGCCCAAAAGAGAGGAACGGGAACTCGAAGTGCGTAATCGAGTACGAGGAGACCCACTGGAACGAGTCTACGGGCTCGTCGGCGACCATGTTCTGTGCCGCGACTGCGCCCTGTTCCTTGGCTGAGCCCCATGCACCGTTCTGGGCCTGTTCGCCCAGCAGGGTGTCGTAGAACTGTGTGATGTCGCCAGCAGCGTAGATGTTGTCG
>JAQCNR010000059.1 GCA_028274925.1 Halovenus sp. | reverse complement strand
GCGTTCCGAGCGCCAGCAGTTCGTAGGTTGTGCTGCTCGCCGTGCTCACGGCGATATCGGCCTGGAACATCCGCTCTGGGAGGTCATCGGGGTCTCGGACCACCCGCACGTCGGCTGCCACGGACGCCGCGGCAGTCTCAACCGCCCGGTGCTGTGTCTCCGAGCAACCGGGGCCGACGATTGCGTCAACGCGGAGGTCAGTCCCGTCGAAGGCCCGAACGGCGGTTGGAGTTAGGCCCGCAATGTCGCTCCCACCCATCATCACGATGGCGCGCTCTGGCGGGTCGCGCCACGGCGGGTCGTCGGAGACGAGACTCCGAATTTCGCCCCGCAACAGCACGTGCTCGGTGCCGAGACAGGTCTCGGGCGAATCGCCGACAAACTCGTAGTCGAGAGTCGGCGCGTACAGGTTACCGTTCACGAACAGGTCCGCACAGACCACGTGCCGGGCGTCATCCTGCCAGACGGCGAGTGGAACGCGCTCGCGCACCGCCTGCTGGTACGCGGTATCGATTGGGTAGGCGTCGGTGTACGCGATGTCTGGCTCTGCGCTCTCAATCCACGACACGAACGGCGCGGGGTCGTCTCTCGCTGGCAGGTCAACGACAGCAGCGGCGTCGGGAAACACCTCGCGGGCGGACTGTGGCGTCGCCGTGGCGACGGTCACGTCGTGGTCGCGAGCGAGCAGTTCCTCGGCGAGCGCACCCGAACGCACGAGATGGCCGTAGCCAATCGCAGGGCCGCCGTCGGCGCGGATTGTGAGGTGCATCGGGTTCCTCGTGCGGACGGTCGTTCCGAAAACCTTTCACTCCATCGTCGGTGTGGTGTCCACGCAACATCCACGCTGTCGGTCAGTATCACGAGGGCGGTGAGGTCGAGAATGTTTCTGTGAAGATTCGCAGCACACTCGGGCCCGAGCCTGTTTTTTACACGCCTTGCTCGCGGAACCGTTTCACAGTCACATCGACACCGTCAAAATCGCCGTCAGCACCCGTGTAGGCTGGTGCGTTCTTTGCCGCTGCTGTGGCCAGTGTGAACGCGTCACCGAGGGCAATCGTGGAGTCGCGTTTGTACTCGGCAGCTGTTTCCCACACTGTTTCGGCGGGAACGACATCGCACCAGTCTCGGATGCGAGTCACGTAGGCTTGCGCAGTCTGTGGGTCATCACGCGCACACACGTATCGCACTTCGGTACAGGTGACCGTATTGACTATCCCGGTCAATTCGCCATCCTCAACCCGAGAGATGATCGCTTCGACCGCATCGCTTCCAGATTCGTCCCATTGACTTCCTCCACACGGCTGAAGCCGTGGGATTCCTCCGTGGGTAATCCAGCCAGTTGATTACCCCGGCTGTGAACTTGCGGGTTCGCTGAGGCTGGGTTGGTTGGGTGACCACGACTGTTCCCCAAATTCGGCGGGTGTCCAGTCGTGGTCGTTCCACTGCCAGTACGCTCCATCCGTGGGTGCGTCCCTGCCGCGGCCAGCAGACAGGGCAGCAGGCCGAGCCATCGGCCCAACTTCCTCTTGGAGCAGATTCCACGCCCCTGCCACGTCGCTGTGTGCCTCAAGTTCGCAGTCGTGACACCGGAACGAATCACTCTCCCGTGTCACGTTCTCGCTCCCACACGCCGGACACACACTACTCGTGTCCTGCTCACTCACTTCCTCGACGCTGATGCCGAGATCCTCGAAGGTGAGTCGAATGCGTTCCACAAGTTGGCGGTGGCTCCAGAATGCGTGCGTTTTCTCGTTTACCGCCGCCGACCAGTGTGTCTCCAGCACGCCGGTCAAATCACCAACATACACTGTGTCGACGGTGTGGGCAAGGAGCCAGTCGGCGGCGTGTCTGACTGCTGCATCTCTGGCATGGTCGCGTTGCCGCCCACGTCGGTCGTACAGCCGCTGTATTAGCGGACTCGTGTACTTGTCGTCGGGGAGCTGAGACTGCAGGTCAGCAATCCGTTCCGAAATGTGCTGAAACTGTTCAAACTCGGGTCTGGCGTGATAGACAGCCGTCTCTCCATCATCTGTGACCAGCGCGAGTGTGTTGTTCGCACCAACGTCAATCGCAGCTGATCTGTTCGCGTTCTCGGAATCGAGTGTGTGAGTGTCTGCATCCTGCCGCTGTTCTTGGAGGTTGCCTGGCTGAATGCGAACAGGATGCTGGACGCGAAGCCGATCAGCGTGGTCGTCGTAGATGAGTTCCAATCGGCTGTCGTCACCGTTCCACTGTGGGCTGCCCCGGACTTCGAGCGTGACACGCTCGTTGTGGTCAAAGTTGTAGCGGTCTTTGAGTACGTCACCGACGCCGAACTCCAGTGTACTTTTGCCTTCGCCCCAGTCAAGGGTATAGAGGTCGTTGCGGACGAAGCCGTGCAACTCGTAGCCGTCCTCACGATTACCCCAGTATCCCGGTGGTTCCGGTTTCTCCGTGACCGACGGATCCGTATCGTCGTGGTACTTCCCAAGAAGCCGGAAGTGGCTGCGCCACGCCTCGCTGTTTTTCCGGGCGAGTTGCTGGCAGGTGGCTTTGCCGAGGATGGGTGCGTAGTCGTCGTAGAGGTCGGTATATTCGGCGTCCCAGACATCACCATCCTCGGCAAAATATTCTTGTCGGCGACGGTAGGTGAACTGGTTCCAGAGTGGGGTGTGTGCGGCCAGCCAGTCAAACAAACACTGTCGATACCTGTCGTTAACTGGTTCGGCAGTGTATGTGTTCGTTCGCTGTGGCTGGTCGCTCACAGTTCACCTATCGTACGAAGAAATAGTAAACGTTGGGATTACATAGAAGTGTAATCATATGGTGAGTGGCATATCAGGTCGGCTTCATCCCACGGCTAAAGCCGGTGGGCTTTCGCCTTGCTTGCGCTGTAATGCGCAATCAGCGGTTCTGCGTCGAATACGATGTGCTCCATCAGTCGTCTCGTTCGAGTCTCTGACTCCGTTCCTGGTCACTTTCACGCTCTTCACGAAGTATGGCCGTCCCGCGCTCCGAGGTGGTTGCGGTGCCGCGGAACTCCTGCAGACTTGCGAGCGGTTCGACCACGATTTGTCCCCTGTCGTTCTCTCGAATGCGAACTCTGCTGCCTGGTTCGATTCCGTGCTTCTCTCGAAGCTCTTTCGGGATTGTGGCCTGCCCTTTCTGACTCAGGTTGATTACTTTGCCTTCGTCGGTTGTACTCATTATAGTATTACTATCTCATGTACAATCTTGTATCTTTTGCCAGTCGTTCGAGGCCGGCCGTTCTCCTCTCTGACACTGACAGACGACAATTCACGTAGTTTTATCCATCAGTATCAGGTTTTCTTCTGATTGACATATGCGTTCAATTCGGCCAGTCCGTGCTCGTCGCCGTGTCGGATGGCATCGCGCACAGCTCCTCGGCCAGCGCGCCAGAGCGGACAAGGTGACCGTAGCCAATCGCAGGGCCGCCGTCGGCGCGGATTGCGAGGTGGCTCATACCTCGGTCAGCCCCGGACAGATGGTGGCCAGCCCCCCTCGGCGGCTGTTGCCAGTTCGCGGTCCGAACAGACGAACTGCAACTCCTCGACAGCCAGCGACGTGATTACGACGGTCTCGTCATCCCGTTCGACCAGCGAGTCGACGACTGCTGTTCCCCCTCCTCGTAGTAGCGTTTGACCAGCGCTGAGGTGTCGAAATATCCCATCAGAGTCGCTCCTCGCGCTCTTCGAGAACGCTCTCCGTCATTGAGGTTCCATCTCCGGTCCCTCTCCGGAGTTCCTTCATCTCGGACGGCTGCCCGGCGTCGTCTACAAGTGCTTCCATCCGCTCCAGTAGGAGAGACTGACGGGACTTCTCTATGACGCGACGGCCGGGTTCCCCCACGTTGTCTGTGTCGCTCATATGCTTTCTTCCCCGCCGAGACAAAAAACTGTGCTGGTGGGTTTGCTCGCTCCCGTCAGCGCTCGCAGTGACGCGGGTGTCCGGTGTGTCCGGGTCGCTCTGGTGACGGGCAGATCAGAAGGTTTCGAACAGTGCCTGTTCGTCGGCGGTCGAGAACCGGTAGTTGTCCCGCGCCTGCAGGTCGTCGACGAGCGTCGAGAGTTCCGCACGTGAGGTGATGACCCCCCGGCGTATCGCGGCCTGGAGGAGGAGTACCAGATCCCAGACCTCGATGTCGTGCTGGCGGCCGACTGTTCCGACGTGCGCATCGTCAGTCACCAGCCGCCGGTCACGGGTGGCGGCAACCGCCAGACATCGCGCGTCGGTGATCGAGAGCGCGTGGTCGCGGATATCCTCGGCCAGTTCGAGTTCCTCACCCGCCGGTGAAACAACCGTCAGCCAGCCGCCATTGTGGGCCGTGACCGCGTCGATTCGATTCACGAACCCGTAGCCCGCAGCTTTGGCTCGGTCGAGTTCGTCTACGACCGACGGGGGTGTGCCGACAGAGTCGAAGACCGCAGGAAGCAGGTCCAATCGCTCGACTTTCGCTAGCGCGCTCAGGATATTGTTATCGACGATGGTCATCCGCGGTGCTCACCCGGAGAACTCCTCCAGTCGTTCGGCACGTTCGTCGGCGTCGAGAACACCCGCCTCGCGGGGGACGCCACGCTCGGCGAGTTCGTTCTTGAATCGCTCGGTCGAGACACCTGCGAGTTCGGCACCACGGTTCAGGCTCACCGCGCCCTGACGGTACTTCTCGATGGCCAGCGAGAGCCGGAGCTGTGGCCGCCGCCGGAGCAACTCCCGCACTGCCTCGTCAACGACTGCGTCCGCGTCCTCGTACCCACCGACTGCAGCGATGGTTTCGATGTCCTCGGCCAGCTCCGTCATACCCAACAGTAGGACCGAGAGACTATTGATACTGTCGGAGGAACATCCGTACGGTTTCTCGCCTGCCAGTCGAGACAGGGTGCTCGCTCCCTTCGGTCGCTCGCAGGAACTCTAGCGTCCGGTGTGTCCGGGCCGCTCGTCGCAGGACATTCGTCCCGCTCCTCGCGGCCCTCTGTGTCGGTCAGTGTCACGTCTCTTTCTGCT
>JAQCNR010000045.1 GCA_028274925.1 Halovenus sp. | reverse complement strand
GACGAATTCTACGACCTCTACGGCGAGAGTACGAACCGCGTACTCGTCTTTACGAACGTCACCCGCGGCGAGTCGCCGCTCGTCGCGCTCCGGGTCGTCAAGCCGACGCCACACGCTGTTGTCCTGCATGGACTCGACCCAGATTCGGTCTGGGATCACGCGCCAGAACTGGCTCGGGCAGACGGTGTCGCGCTCGCGACAACAGAGATGGAGTTAGAACCGATGCTCAACCGCCACCGCGAGTTACCCTGACTCTTCTCCCCGCGTGGACGGCTTACTCGACGTAGGTGTACTTCCGCTCGCCCATCCGACCCCAGCCGTCGAAGACGAACTCGCCGTCGGGTGTCGTCAGTGGCTCCATGTCCGTCTCGGCGTCGTGGTTGTGGACGTCGTGAATCGCCTCGTACTCCTCGAAGCTAATCGGCTCGCGGCTGTTGATCTGCTCGTCGACATTGAGCTGTTCGATTTCGTCTTTCCAGCTTGGCTGGACCGTCTCTGCGTGAATCTCGGCCTGCGCGCCGCTGCCGTAGGAGGCCACGAGTAGCTGTCGGCCCTCGATATCCCGCCCCTCTTTGAGTGCCTCGGCCAGTCCGGCCGCGCGGGCGATGTGGACGGAGCCGGTGTACCAGTTACCGACCTGTTCGGAGATAGCGAGTGTCGGCTGGACGGTGCGGCCGTACCACTCTGCGTACTCGTCGGTCTCGCCGAGTGCCTCGGTGTACTCCTTGACCGCTTCGAGGTACTCATCCTCGTCATCGAAGGCTTCGCGGCGAGGTTGTCGGCCGATTTGCTCGGCGAGTTCGTCCTCGATTTCGGTGCCGCGGATACAGTGTCGGTAGCCCAGTACGGCAGCCTTGCGGACCATGCCCGGGAACGGCGTGTGGAACGGAATCAGTGCGAAGTTCTCGGGATGAGTGTCGCCGCCGGCGCGCTCGAAGTCCATCATCGCCTCACGCATCCGCGCCAGATAGACCTGCATCGACCGTTTGCCGTCGACGCTGGGGAACTGCTGGTTCGGCTTGAGGAAGTCCGTCTCGTCGGCACTCCCGAACCCTTGTTCGTCGGCCAGTGTGGTCACGTCGGGATTCTCGTCGATGAGCATGGCGACTGCGCCCGCGCCCTGGGTCGCCTCGCCCGGGTCGTCGCGCTCGTACAGCGCAGTGTCGGTGGCAATGACGAGTGCCTTCCGGCCGCGGTTGCGGCCCGCGCGAATCCAGTTGTAGGCGTCGTCGAGCGCCTGCGTCCCCGAGACGCAGGCGAACTTGCGCTCGCCCTTGTTTGCGTGGTGGAAATCACCCTCGAAAGTCTGTTCGAGACAGCCAGCCACGTACGTCGAAATGGGCTTGGACTTGTCGAAGGAACTCTCGGTCGCAACGTCGATGCGGCCGATGTCCTCGGGTTCGAGGCCCTTCCGTTCGAGCAGTCGCTTCGAGGCGTTGGCGGCCATCGTGACGATATCCTCGTATACGTCCGGGAGCGAGGACGAATAGAGGCCCAGCCCTTTCGTGTACTTGCCGGGGTCATCATCCTGTGCGGGCGCGAACGTCTCCGCGAGGTCGAGTTCGAGTTTGCCGGTCCAGATTTCGATGCCGTCGATTCCAACTTCTGTCATACCTGCAACGTCGGCGAATAGCTATAAGTGTCTGTCGACGCTGAGTTCGTCGATTGTCGAAATACCGCGTGGGCAATTATAAGACTCGTTCGTTAGGTTGCGCCAGCCTGCTGGTCCGGCTTAGTCTTACCAGTATCGATCTTTTGTATCGTTGCGGCTCCAAGCGGGTCCGTGACCACTCTCAGTTCGTTTCCGTTGTTCCCGTCAGCCAGGTACACAAGATCCAAGACCCCGTCTCCATTCCAGTCGACAGATGACACTTGTGATTTAAGCGGTTTCGGCGAGCTGTCGTCTGAAACAATCGTTTGCTGATTACCATCTGCGTCGATTAACTTCAAATTGTTACTCCCGTCGACGACGGGAATCCGTGCCTTCCCGTCGTTATTGAAATCTGCAACCCGTCCAAGGCCGAGGCCACCGTTGTTATTTCCAATGTTGTCGAACAGTTTCGTTCCAGAGACTGTCGTCCCTGTGTCTGCG